>NZ_JBPYCS010000032.1:0-24782 GCF_051846935.1 Virgibacillus sp. W0430 | reverse complement strand
GAAAACCACTTCCTGCAGGGTCTTCAGACGCGTGCTATTCCCGCAGGAGTCACCACCTTCCGTTACAATCAACTGGGAGTGGGTACATCATCTAGGGATAATTTAGTCGTGTTCCATGAAAAAAAGGACCCTCTTTTGTATAGTTAAGTTACGACAACACAACTAACTAAAGAAAAGAGGTCCTTAAATGAAAAATATCATATCTCAATTTACTTTGAAAGAATTAAGCGTAGTGTATATCTACTGCGGTCGGTAGGAATCAATACTAAAATTAACGAATACAAAGAGAGGTTTTTTAACTTCTTTAAATAACATCCACAAATACGTGACTCAATCGAGTGGATATTTATGGATGCTATTTAAATGTTCGTACCGTATAATACAAAATAAGAAGTACTTCTAGTATCTTTTGGTTTGTTTCAATTAACTGCCATTATATAAGATTCGAGGGAGTACTTTTTTTGTACCCAATATCACCGCATCCCCTTTGATTAGCAAAAAAAGGCACAAACTCTGTTGTATAGCTATGTTCCATCCGGTTACACTTCGCTTTCCGTGGGCAACGTTTCAACTTCCTCGGAAGCAAAGTGCGCTTCCCGTGGGATTTTCAACTGTTGCTTTTTCCACAGGAGTCTTCGTGTACCCAGATTCCACTTCTTAACGTATACTCGTCTTGATGAGAAACATAGTGACAGCGTGAAGCGCCTGACGTAAGTGAGCTATGTTCCATCCGGTTACACTTCGCTTTCCGTGGGCAACGTTTCAACTTCCTCGGAAGCAAAGTGCGCTTCCTATGGGATTTTCAACTGTTGCTTTTTCCACAGGAGTCTTCGTGTACCCGGATTCCACTTCTTAACGTATACTCGTCTTGATGAGAAACATAGTGACAGCGTGAAGCGCCTGACGTAAGTGAGCTATGTTCCATCCGGTTACAACAAAATAGACTTATCATATTTTTATACATATTAAAAGGAATGAAAGGAAGGGTTCTATGAAAAAATATCGCCCAATTGATCCAACGTTAAATCCCCGTTTTACTGGAATTCGTACATTTATGCGTTTGCCGTATAAACAGGAGACGCAAAATGTTGACTTTGCCATTGTAGGTGTTCCTTTTGACAATGCTGCATCTTATCGACCAGGTGCAAGATACGGACCAGAGGCAATTCGAAGTGCTTCACCATTAGTCCGTACGTATTCACCGTATCATCAAATTAATGTTTTTGATTATGTGTCTGGCGTAGATTTCGGAGATGTACCAGTACTTCCAGGAGATATTCAAGAAACGTATAAAAAAATTGAGGAAGTAATATATCCGTTATGCCAAGCCAAAGTCATACCAATTGTGTTGGGCGGCGACCATTCCATTACATTAGGAGAGCTTAGAGCAATTAATAGAACGTACGGAAAGGTTGCGATAGTTCAGTTTGATTCACATACAGATGTTGGAGATGTGCATTTAGGCCAAAAATATACACATGGGACACCATTTCGGCGAGCCGTGGAAGAAGGTTTAATAGATCCAGAATATTCTATTCAAATTGGGATGCGAGGTTCTCTAGATGGTCCGGAAGAGATTGACGATTCTAAAGAGCTCGGATTTCAAGTTATTTCAGCAGATGAATTTTATGCAATGGGAATTGCTGATGTGATTAAGGAAATTAAAAATCGTGTGAACGATAAACCAGTATTTATGACATTTGATATTGATTTTATCGATCCAGCGTTCGCTCCAGGAACAGGAACACCAGAAGTTGGAGGGGTATTGTCACGTGAGGCATTACAGCTGATTAGAGGGCTTACAGATATACAATTTGTCGGCTTTGATTTAGTTGAAGTTCTGCCTAAGTATGATCACAGTGAGATTACTTCCTCGCTTGCATCAAATATTATCTTTGAAATGATTGCATTGCTCGCTGTTAAAAATAGAAAAAATGTATAATTTCTGCCTGTCCGAAAAAACTAACAAAAAAGGAGGATTCGGACAAGTGATTAAGCAAATAAATATAAGCACAGTAGCCGTAATTGTTTCGATATTTTTATTTCCAATATTAAGTTTCGGTGAGGAAAAAAAGCAATCGACAAGTGATTATGATATACCAAGTCACGTATTACCTATTTCAAAAGAGAATACATTTCCAAATTCAACTGAGGATCAAGAGATCGTTGAACCGAGCACATTAACAAAAAGCTTAATGGACGATATAGATATTCCAATAAAAAATCAAAATTTAATTAAGATGTTAAATGAAACAACGTTAAAGCCGTCTCCACTGGCTATAGGCTATCGAGGTATGATTTATCTCGGCAGGTGGCCAATTAATTATAAATCAATGGAAACGAACATAAATTGGGAATTTCAGCACATTAATAAAAATGAGGCGAATAACACAAGTGGAAATCAAGCGAAAGAAATTTATTATAATCAGCAAAGTAAAAAAGAAATAAAGGGTGCGTTAACGAACAAAATAATGAATCCTCATGATATTAAAAAAATGATGCTATTAACGGCAAAGGAAAAAACGAACTTACCTTTATCTTTTCATACGACAATAGGGGAGAATACGAAAAAGGAAAACACGTATAATATTCCACCTGAGAAATATGGAACACTTCAAGCATATGCCCCAGCAGTGAATGAAAAAGGACAAGTTACGTTTGGAGAGGTGTATATTGAGTTAAAAGGGTCGAATAAATCTATTGTTATTAAAAATGTAACAAAACAAGGAATTGGAGCTTGGATACCGATACAAGATCACATATCATTTTCTTTTCAACTTAAGTGAGTGCCTACTCCAACTATCGCATATGTCATTAAATCGAAGTGCGTATATGGCCTGGTTTATATGAAATAAGTTCAGATGCCCCTTGTAGTTCGAAATAGCAACTAAATATAACCTTTATTTACCAAACAAATTTCGCTAAAATTTGGAAATAAAATGCAAATAGTAGTTGATTTTTATCGTTTTATACTTTATCCTAGTAGAGTGTTAAATAAAACGATAAAGGGGAAGCGAAAAATGGAATGGGTTGTAGTTGTTTCAGTATTAGTAATGACGATCCTTAGTTTATTACGTGTAAACGTAATGATTGCCATTATTGCAGCAGCGATCGTGGCTGGTTTGATGTCTGGGTTATCTGTCGTTGAATCAATAGAAATGCTAGTAAGTGGTATGGGGGGACAAGCAAACACAGCGCTGAGCTATATTTTGCTGGGCGCATTTGCCGTCGCAATAAGTTATTCAGGTATAACGACGATTCTTGTAAACTACTTAATCAAAATATTAACGGGGAAGAAGACAATGATGGTGCTTGCTATTGCAGGTGTTGCATCGATGTCTCAAAATTTAGTACCAGTTCATATTGCATTTATTCCAATTCTTATTCCGCCATTGCTTAAACTTTTTGATAATATGCGTTTGGATCGTCGTGCGGTTGCTACTGCATTGACATTCGGCTTAAAAGCTCCTTATATTATGATTCCTGCTGGATTTGGGCTTATCTTTCATGGGATTATTTTTTCAAGCATGGAGGAAAATGGTGTCGAAGTAACAATGAATGAAGTGGCTTATTCAATGCTCATTCCTGGAGCAGGAATGATTGCAGGATTACTTATCGCCGTATTTATTACGTATCGGAAAGATCGAAAACCACGAGAAAATGATGAGGAAACTCTAGCTGCTTCTATGGAACAAGAAGTAGTTACATTTAATAGTAAACATGTGCTAACAATTGTAGCTATCGTAGGTGCTCTAGCAGTACAGCTCATTACTAAAAACTTAATTGCAGGAGCGCTCACAGGTATTGTTTTAATGTTTATATTTTTTGTTGTTCCATTTAAAAAAGGCGAAAAAGTTGTTGCTGAAGGTATTGGCATGATGGGATTAATTGCATTTGTAATGCTTGTTGCATCTGGATACGGAAATATTTTAAAAGAAACGGGTGCAGTAGATGCGTTAATCGAATCTTCTTCAGGATTTCTTGATAATAATGGGAAAGCAGTTATCGCACTTATATTATTGCTAGTCGGATTAGTTGTAACAATTGGGATTGGTTCTTCGTTTGGAACGATACCTATTATTGCTGCTTTATATGTGCCTATTTGCTTAGCTGCAGGTTTTTCACCGATTGCCACTGCAACGCTAATAGGAACAGCAGGAGCATTAGGGGACGCTGGCTCACCAGCATCTGACTCCACACTTGGACCAACATCGGGATTAAATGCTGACGGTAAGCATAATCATATTTGGGACACTTGTGTACCGACATTTTTACATTATAACATCCCACTCATCTTGTTTGGCTGGATTGCTTCAATCCTATTATAAAGTAAACTCACCCTTCAATCGATCAATGAAGGGTGATTCTTATTTGCGTAACTCTTCTAAGTTGCAAACAATATCACTTTTCCTAATTTTACATTTTGTTTTATATATAGAGCTTTGGGTGTGGTATTGACACGGAGTCTTTTTCTATCTTTCCATGGCGTGTTCTGGAGGTGCACGTTTCATCGAAATCAAAGGGAATGGCCTGTGTGTATGGCGGTGGCTGTAATTTAGCTTGCTTGCTTTTATCGTAAATCACATCTACTTGTGATCCATCTACCGTCTGTTCTTGCTCTAATATCTTTGTAATAACATTTCCGATTTGTCTGCCAAGTCGTAATCCTTCCTCATTATCGATTGGAAAATGAACGCCCCCATATAGACGTGACAGGGCATTTTCTTCCGCAAGTGTTTTAAGTCGATTCGCTTCAGCTGGGAAAAAGTAGCTTAAAATCGTTTGAACACATCCTGAAACTGCAGCATGACCCGATACGTAGGTTGGAAATCTCGGTGTACATATAATAGGCTGTAAATCTTGATCATACTGAATTGGCCGAGCGATATTCCATAAATATTTGTAATGCCAAACTACAACAAATGTATCGTTAATTCCTGCTTGCACAGCCGCTAAAACTCTTGCTGCTCTAGTAGGTGTAAGAGAATATGTGTCAATTAGGCGATCAATGATAGGGGACCACTGTTTCGTTGCAGCACCTGTTCCCCAATAATTCGCAATTTCAATTTGCTCTGGTGTAATCGTTCTTAAAGTACGATGAACTATTCGTAGCTGACGGTTCCAATCTATTGTATTAGGATGACGAATTGTAAATTGTATTTCTCCATCTGGTCCAAAAAAGCGATTGTCCTTAAAAGTCAAATAGTGCATCGGCCAGGAACTTGCAGTAGGATCAACAGGGTTACGCGGCGGATGTTTTTCTCCTCCATATGGAATTTCAGACCATTTTAAAATAGTGCTCATCCTCTCTATTTACTTATACAATTATTTCATAAGCTTTCACATGATGAGTACAATAATATAATGCTACCCACGAAGAACAACCTTATGAAAATGAATAAGTATAGTACTGTATACGATACGTTATGCTACTATCTGTTTATTGTATAGGGCAAATGTTTAGTCGATTTGTATTTTATAAAATTAATTGTATTTGCTAAACTATTTTAATGGCGCTCTACGTATGAATAAAACTCGATCGAATGGAAAAAGTAAGGTGAAAAATAGGTGGGTTGGTATGAAGAAAACGTTCAATGTTTTTGTATTTACAGCAGTTTTGTTTTTTTCGTTTTTTATTCAACAGAGTGAAAGTAACGCTGCGAGCTATGGGTGGGGCTATAAGAAAAATACGGAACACAAAATTCCGGAAATAGGGAAGTATGAACAATTACTAAATAAGCATGGTGCGTATTATGCGGATACGTCTGGAGAAAAAGCGGTTTATTTAACATTTGATAACGGTTATGAACAAGGCTATACGGAGTCGATTTTAAACGTATTAAAAAAAGCGCGCGTGCCTGCTACCTTTTTTGTTACAGGTCATTATGTACAGGAAGAGCCAGAACTCGTTAAGCGTATGGTTGAGGAAGGTCATATCATAGGCAATCATTCTTACCACCATCCTGACTTTACAGAAATAAATAAGCAGGCAATTAAACAAGAACTGCAAGCATTGGAGGCGGCAGTCGCTGAAGTGTCGAATCAAAAAATGATGAAATATTTACGCCCTCCGCGCGGCACATTTAGTGAGCAAACATTGCAGTGGGCTAATGAACTAGGCTATATTCATATCTTTTGGTCCCTTGCTTTTAAAGACTGGGAGACAAATAAGCAAAAAGGATGGAATTATGCTTATGATCAATTAATGGACCAGATTCATCCGGGTGCGATTATTTTGCTGCATACCGTCTCCTCTGATAATGCTGCGGCGCTTGAAAAAATGATAACCGATTTACGTAAAGAAGGGTATGCATTTAAAAGTTTGGACGACCTCGTGTTAAAAGAAAAGTTATCTCCAGCACTTTATGGGCTTTAGCTGGCGTTTATTTATATTGTTTTTACTCGTGTGTACGCGCAATATCGTGTGCGAAACGCGCGACACTGAAAATATATTAGCTCCAGATCGGGGATCATATCATAAGCTTGGGAAATTATCTATAATCGACGTACAGCCGTTGAACGAATTAATGCGAATCTTAAAGAGTTCTTGCAATTAAACAATGTTAGGTAAACGAGCAAAAAATCATTTTGATATAGTCACCTTAATGTACAATGCATCTAAATTAGCAGTTGATCGAATTCATACAGCATTCAACCAAGAAACAGAGGGTGCATAGCAACACCAACTCGTCTGTGTGGAATCTAGATCGACGCAGACTTCTGCAGGAAAAGCAACAGCCGAAAATCGATTGAGTCACGTATTTGTGGGTGTTGCGTTGCCTGCGAAAAGCGGAGTGGATCGGATGGAACACAGCAGACCCAATCTCGCTTTAAATTTTTAAGAGGATTTTAAAATTATGTTCTTTTGTGTTTTTTTAAAATGGCAATTCTGACTCAGTTTATTGTTACTTCAAATTCCTCAAACTTTTTCTCGGCAATCGGTGGGGCGGGATTCGTTGTACAAATAGATTCCCATTCATAAGCCGCTCCATCGCGCATTGTAATAATACGATCAGCAATCGCACGTGAATCTTCGCGATCATGTGTTACGAATAAAGACGTAATTCCAGTAGCTTTTATAATATCTTTTAATTCGTTTCGAATCTTAATTTGCAAGTCAGCATCTAAGTTACTAAAAGGTTCATCCAGAAGCAATAGCTTTGGTTTCGGGGCAAGTGTCCGAGCTAGAGCAACTCTTTGTTGCTGGCCGCCACTTAGTTCATGCGGATAGCGCTTTGCAAACTTTTCCATTTTCACGAGATTAAGTACTTCATTAACTCTTTGTTTCTTTTCTTTTCTCGACAGGCGCTTTAAGCCAAATTGTACATTCTCCGCTACGTTCATATGAGGAAATAGGGCGTAATCCTGAAATACCATACCGATTCCTCGTTTTTCAGGTAAGACAAAGTGGAGATCATCTACAATAACTTCATTATTTATTTTAATTGCTCCAGAACAGGGCGTCTCAAGACCTGAAAGCAACCGAAGAATTGTACTCTTTCCACTGCCACTCTCACCGAGGATGGAAACAATTTCTCCTTTTTCTATCGTTAAATTAAAATTGTTTATAATATGATCTTTATTTCCGTAACAAAAACGAAGGTCTTCAATAGTAATATACATAATTATTGAGGCTCCCTTTCTAGAAAATGGTGGAAAATATAAATGGCGATTCCACTTACGATAACAATTACAATTGAAGCTAATGAAGCTTCATGTATTTGCTCGTCGCTTGCGTATTGAAACGCTTTTGTCGATAATGTATCAAAATTAAACGGTCGTAAAATTAACGTTAACGGCAATTCCTTTAAAATTTCAATAAAAGATAGAATAAACCCACTGAAAATTGCACCTTTAATTAAACGTAGATCGACTTTGAAAAAGGTTTTCGTTACTCCGTGCCCTAGTGTTCTGGATGCTTCAGAATATTTATTACCAATTTTATCGAAGCCAGATTCGATAGCATTAAAGCCGACAGCTAGAAAACGAATTACATAAGCAGAAATAAGCATAAACAAGCTTGTGCTTAAATATAGAATCGGTTCTTTTCCAATTGCTTCGTAAAATGAAAAAAGCAGTTGATCTGTTTTAATAAAAACAGTAATAATGCCGACAGCTATGACTGCACCAGGAATCGAATAACCAAGAATAATAACTCGTGCCGATAATTTAGAAAGCACACTTTTATGCATTCGGGCAAAGTTTGCAATAATTACAGCAAAAACAACAATCATTAATGAACCGATCGTAGCAACGATTAAAGAGTTAGATACTAATGTAATGAAAATTGGGTCGGCAATTTTATTAAAAGTAAGCACCATCCAACTGAATAGCTGCGTGAAGGGGACGATAAAACCAAGCATAAAAATAATTAATAAATAAGTAAATGCAGTCCATGCGCGCACACCAGTTAATTGAATCGGGGTAAGCGGGCGTACCTTAGGTGAAGCGTAGCTATATTTTTTTCTTCCGCGTAATATTCGTTCTAAAATTAAAATAAGAAAAACGATAAACATAAGAGTTGCCGATAATTTTATCGCTGCATTTAAATCACTCATTCCAAACCACGTTTGAAAGATGGCCGTACTAAAGGTTGGTACACCAAAGTACTGTACAACACCATAATCATTCAATACTTCTAATAAAACAAGGCTAACGCCGCCTATTATTGCGCCACGGGAAATCGGAAGTACGACCTTAAAGAAAACTTCAAATGAATTGCTTCCTAAAAGTCGTGCATTTTCGACTAGCGATGCGGACTGATTTGCCAAAAATGCGCGCGTAATCATATATACATACGGATATAGGAACAAAGTAAATATAAATATTGCCCCAGGCAGCGTCATAATATCAAAATAGGCTTGCTTTACTTGAATGTTAAAATGATTTCGCAAGGTAGATTGGATGATGCCGGTATAATTTAGCATTCCATTATAAGTGTATGCTGCAATATAAGGTGGTATGGCTAATGGTAAAATTAAAGCCCATTTAAAAAAGCGCTTCAATGGAAAATCATACGCCGAGACAAGCCAGGCTAAACTTGTACCAATTAAAATAGATAATACGCCTGTAAAAACGATAATTATAGATGTGTTTTTTAACAAAGTTGGTAGAATATATTCCTGAATATGCTGCCAGTTCGTTGTTTTCTCCGTAAAGAAGCTTAGTAAAATTGAGACGTTAGGCATTAGGATCAATAGCACGATGATAAAGCTAAAGAAGGTCCATAAATTTAAATATCCAGGAAACTTTCGAAACAGCTTCAAAAAATGACACTTCCCTTGAATTTGACAGAGCAAAAGTTTATTTAAATAAGTTCCATCCTAATGATAACAGTTCTCAATCGTCTTGTATACTTAAAAAAGTGCTGTACTAAAAATAGTACAACACTTTTAACAATTACTTCCAACCTACTTCATTCATAATTTTTATTGCTTGCTCATTATTTTCACCTAGCTCTGTAAGTTCAACATCCTGCTCCTTAAACTCTCCCCATGACTTTAATAAGTCGGCAGGTTCTACGGATGGGTTAACAGGGTATTCATAATTTGCTCCTGAAAATAGCTTTTGGGCATCTTCAGTTGTTAAAAATTCCATGAATTTAATCGCATTATCTTTATTTTTACTGCTTGCAGTTAAACCAATTCCACTTATATTGACATGGGTTCCTGTTGTATCTTGGTTTGGAAAGATAACTCCTAGTTGCTCTGCTGCTTTTACTTGTTCTTCTTCTTCGCTATTTAGCATAAGACCTAAATAGTACGTATTCATTACAGCTACATCACCTTCGCCGGCTACGATCGCAATTGCCTGATCTCTATCTCCGCCTTTTGGTTCACGTGCCATGTTGTTCACAATACCTTGTGCCCATTTTTTTGCTTCTTCCTCGCCGTTCTCAACGATAAAGGAAGCGACAAGCGACTGGTTATAAACGTTCTCAGATGAACGTATTAACACTTTCCCTTTAAACGCTTCTTTCGTTAAGTCTTCATAGGACTGTATATCTTCAGGACGAACACGATCTTTATCGTAAGCAATAATACGAGCACGCTTTGTTAATCCGAACCAAGTGTTGTCATCGTCTCTATACTTTTCAGGAATATTTTCAGCTAAAATATCGCTGTCTACGGATTGCAGCAGATCCTTTGATTTTGCTCGATGCAATCGTCCGGCATCGGCAGTTATAAATAGATCGGCTTCGGATGCTTCGCCTTCCCGTTCTAGCCGAGCGATTAATTCATCGTCTTTTCCTTTTATAACATTTACCTTTATACCTGTTTCTTTAGTGAATTCCTCATATAACTGATCATCTGTATCATAATGACGTCCTGTATATAAGTTTATTTCTCCTTGTTCCTTATCCTGTGTCACTTGTTCTTCAGATGTAGTATCGGATTCAGAAGTATCGGTATCCTCCTCCGAGGCTCCTCCGCAAGCTCCTAAAATAATTATTGAAATCATGGCAATGAAGCCTATAAATAGTTTGGATTTCATTTGTTTACTCCTTTCAAATATGTAGGTATAATTGATAATGAATATCAATTGCAATTACTATTCTAACGGTTATGTATCAAAAGTCAACAAATATTATTATTTTTTTTTGAATTCCTTAGAAAGTGTACGCTAAATAAAATATTTAATACAAAAATAATGAAATATATCGGTATTTTAGTCTACAGTTTAAAGCAAGGTACTTTCTCTTTTTTTTTAGGGCTAAGTGCAATTATTAAATGGGATGAACTATGAAAAAACAATTAAATTTTATAAAACGTGAGTTAAATACTTGAAAGTCAAAATAGATCAAAGTATAATAAAATCAAAGGTCAAATATAGTCAAAGTCAAAGTGGTAAATTCATATACAATATTAAATTTAAAAGGGAGGAATTTTTTATGAAATGTCAGCAATGTGGAGTAAATGAAGCATCGGTAAATATGACTGTTCAATTAAATCAGGAAAAAATCCAAATGCACGTCTGTAACGCATGCTTTAGACAAGTTCAAAAGCAAATGACGAATTCCGGAAGCTTCTTTAATGATGAAATGTTTGCCAATCATTTCTCAACGAATCACGGAAAAGGACAAGCAACAGCAAGGACAAAAGAAAGACAATCAAATGAAAGAAATGGATTGCTTGACCAACTAGGGAAAAATATTACAGATGAAGCAAAGAGCGGAGCGATTGACCCAGTCATAGGACGAAATCAAGAAATTAAGCGTGTAATCGAAACATTGAATAGAAGAAACAAAAACAACCCAGTGTTAATCGGTGAACCTGGTGTTGGTAAGACAGCGATAGCAGAAGGGCTTGCAGTTAAAATTGTCGAAGGAGATGTTCCTGCAAAGCTGATGAATAAAAGTGTTTATTTAGTAGATGTTGCATCTCTTGTAGCAAATACTGGCATCCGCGGACAGTTTGAAGAACGTATGAAACAGCTTATTGAAGAACTTCAAGCAAGACAGGATGTTATCCTTTTTGTGGATGAAATACATTTACTTGTCGGTGCTGGGACTGCTGAAGGCTCTCAAATGGATGCAGGTAATATTTTAAAGCCTGCACTTGCGAGAGGTGAACTTCAGTTAATTGGTGCAACAACTTTAAAGGAATATCGTAAAATTGAAAAGGATGCAGCATTGGAGCGTAGATTCCAACCAATTATTGTAAAAGAGCCATCTCTTGAAGATGCTGTTTTGATTTTAAATGGGATTAAAGATCGTTATGAAAGCTTCCATGAAGTTTCTTATCCAGACGATGCAATTCGAGCATTTGTTACTTTATCCGATCGATACATTCAGGACCGGTTTCTGCCAGATAAAGCAATCGATTTAATGGATGAAGTAGGTGCTCGTTTAAACCTAGCGAATGCTGCAAAAGACTCGAATGCGATTGCACAGCAAATAGATGAGATTGTGCGAGAAAAAGAAGCGGCTGCTGAACAGGAAGATTATGAACGCGCAGCAAATTTACGCTATCAGGAAATACAATTGCAGAAACAGCTTGACAAAGCGAACGAAAATAAAAAAGAAACGAATGTAGAAGTTTCGATTGAAACAATAGAACAGATTGTTGAAGAAAAAACGGGGATCCCTGTTACAAAGCTTCAAGCTGAAGAACAAAAGAAGATGAAAGATTTAGCAAAAAACCTGTTAGCTAAAATAATAGGTCAAGATCAAGCGGTTGAAAAAATTGCTAAAGCGATTCGTCGTAGTCGTGCAGGATTGAAATCGAAAGATCGACCAATTGGTTCATTCCTATTTGTCGGACCGACTGGCGTAGGTAAAACGGAGATTACGAAAGTTCTTGCTGAGGAATTATTTGGGACGAGAGATTCGTTAATTCGTCTCGATATGAGTGAATACATGGAAAGACATGCTGTCTCAAAAATTATCGGATCCCCTCCAGGATATGTTGGTCACGAAGAGGCCGGGCAACTGACGGAGCAAGTTCGTCATAATCCATACTCCATACTTTTGCTTGATGAAATTGAAAAAGCACATCCAGATGTGCAAAATATGTTTCTTCAAATTATGGAGGATGGTCATCTGACCGACTCTCAAGGTCGTACGGTTAGCTTTAAAGAAACGGTTATTATTATGACAAGTAATGCTGGAACAGGTAAGCAGCCAGTTAATGTTGGATTTAATTCGACTCATGATTCCGTAACGACTTTAGAAAATCTAAGCGATTATTTTAAGCCAGAATTTTTAAACCGATTCGACTCAATTATTACATTCAACGAATTAAAAGAAGAGCATTTGCTTAAAATAGTCAACTTAATGTTGACAGACTTGCAGCAAAATATGGAGGATCAGAACATTACCATTTCAATAACGGAAGAAGCCAAAAAAGAGCTTGTACGACTTGGCTATGATCCTCGCTTCGGAGCAAGACCGTTACGCAGAGTCATACAAGATAAAATTGAAGACCAGTTAACAGATCTCATTTTGGAAGAAAATTCAATAGAAAAAGTAAACGTCATTGTAGGAGAGAATACGGAGATTGTTGTACAGAAAGCATAAAATTCAAAGTAAATATAGATAAACGAAGCCTTATAAATATTAGACATGCGAATTCTAATATTTATAAGGTTTTTTTATTGGAGTGCTGCCGATGGGAACCGATTTCTATATCGCTTGGTTGTGGGAAAATATAAGGGAAAACATTTCAAATGTAGCGTGTTTTTTTATGCGCGCTCTTACTATAAAATAAAAAATTTCAAAATTTTTATTGCATAATTATAGAATTAATATTACTATTGGTATAAGGTTTAAACCATACACCAAAAGGATGATAAAAATTGTCTGGAAGCAAATGGAAAAATGTCGACATTTTCCAAAATATTAATTCCAAGAAGGTAAGCGCGTACATTTTTGAGCAGTTGCAAGAGGCGATTGTTTTAAAGGAATTGTTGCCAGGCGAGCAATTGCCACCGGAACGAGAGCTATGTAAGCTCTTTAATACAAGTCGAATTACGATGCGAGATGCCATTGCTATTTTAAAGGAAGAAGGATTTATTGAGCAAAAGCGTGGTGCAAAGGGCGGTACATTCATACTCCCTCTTACTTCGAAAGATATTGATCGCACTCGAGAAAAGGTTGTTAAAGAAAAAGATAAATACGATCAACTTTTTGAGTATAGAAATACGATTGAACCACAAGTAGTGAAACTTGCGATTCAACATATAACAGAGAGTCAATTAAAAGAATTAAATGGAATAAATAAAGAAATGGAAAACGAAAAAAACCGTGAAGAATTTCGTTCACTGGATGTTCGGTTTCATTTAGAACTTGCCAAATGTTCGCGGAATATCTACTTCCAACAAGCTGTACGCATGATTCGTTTACAGGTTAATCCTGTATTGGATTTACTGCCATTTAATGAATATGTGCGCAAAAAAAGCTATGAAGAGCATGTAATGTTATTACGTTTTATAGAAGACAAGAATGCTGATAAAGCTTATGAACTCATGTTAGCTCATATTAATTCAACATCAGCTAAACTAAATGAATTTCTGGAGAACACCAGGAAGTAACTTCAGTGTTTTGGATTTAATGAGGTGAATGTATGGGGGACAAACTTATAAATGTAGGTGTAACTGGTTATTTTGTTTCCTCTGAACAGAATAAGCAAGGTTGGATAAAAGGTGTACCTGGTCAACAATTTTCTATGTTTAGTTATGATTTTGTTGAATCAATTGTAGGTTCGGGAGCAGTGCCAACATTACTGCCGGTAGTTCCGAAAGGACATATTAAACATCAGCTAGCAACAATTGATGCGCTCGTATTAGCCGGAGGAGAAGACGTTCATCCTAAGCATTATGATGAAAACGATTTAAAAGAGGATTCAAGTATATCGCATGAGCGGGATGAATATGAGTTTGAATTATTAAAGCAAGCATTGCAATTAGATATTCCCATTCTACTCGTTTGCCGTGGTATGCAGCTATTGAATATTTTGCAAAAAGGTTCTTTATACAAAGATATAAATACAGAATTAAAGACTCCTATTGAACATTTAATTTTAAAAGATCGTGATAAAGCAGTACATAACGTTTCTTTAAAAGCGAATAATTTTGTAACAACACTTATGGGAGAGCATTTACAAGTGAATAGTATACATCATCAATCTATTAATCGCTTAGGTGAGTGTCTTGAAGTTATTGGCACGTCCGAAGATGGGATCGTCGAGGTTGTTACCTTTACGAACAGAGAAGATGTTATCGCCGTACAATGGCACCCGGAAATGATGTATAAAACGTCAGACCACGCTGTAAAGCTATTTAACTGGTTAGTGAACAAAGCTGAAATTAAAAAATAATAGAAAAGAGGAATAATTATGAAAAAATCCATTCTTGGTGTAGTCATTACGTTATTTGTCGCATTATTTTTAGTGGCATGTGGTGGTAATGATGACGAAGCAAATGAAAGTGGATCTTCCGATTCTAGTAAGGATAACAAGTTAGTTGTAACATCGTTTGGTGGCGATTATGAGGCTGCACAAATGGAGCTGATCGTTGAACCTTTTGAGGAAGAATTTGATGCAGAGGTTGAAGTTATTACACTCTATTCAGCAGATGCCCTTGCACGTTTAAAAGCACAAAAAGATGCACCAGAAATTGACGTTGTTCAGTTCTCTGGAGGTCAAGAAGTACAAGCTGCAAAAGAAGGATTAATTGAAGAATTAAATACAGATATTGTGACGAATCTAGCTGATTTATATGAAAGCGCTAAGTTAGGCCACGAATATGGGCCTGCTACCGCATTTGATGCAGTTGGAATCTTATACAACAAAGATTTAGTAGATGAAGTGCCAACGTCTTGGGAAGATTTATGGGACGAACAATACAAAGATAAGCTTGCTTTGATTGATATTTCAAATACATTCGGTCTTCAATTCTTAGCGATTAATGCATTATTGAATGGTGGAGATGAAGCAAATATTGATCCAGGTTTTGAGAAGGTTGAATCCTTACTGCCACATTCTTCTGCGGTAGTTGCGACAACTCCTGACTTAGGAAATTTATTTGCACAAGAAGAAATTGTAATTGCTCCTTATGATTCTGGTTACGCGTTTAACTTTAGCAAACAAGGTCAACCGATTGGTTTTGTTATACCTGAAGAAGGTGCAATGGCTACATTCATTAATATGCAAGTTGTAAATGGTACACAAAATTCTGATTTGGCAAATGAATTTGTTAACTATTCACTTCGCCCAGAAGTTCAAAAAGCGTTTGCAGAACAAACAGGCTTCTCACCGACAAATAAAAACGTTGAAATTTCGGATGAATTAGCAGAAGTAATTCCTTATGGAGAAGATGTAATAAACAGTCTAATGCATCTAGATTGGGACACAGTGAATGCAAACAAAGACGAATGGACAGAGCGTTGGAGTAAATTAATCGGACAATAAAACAACTTGATTTTAGTAAGGCAATTTGAGTTACACTGAATTGCCTTACTGAAATTATTTGAATAGACAGGAAGGTGAAGCAATGAAGAAAAGAATTTCACCGCAATGGATTTTATTAATCCCAGGATTAATTGTAATGCTTTTCTTTTTTATTGTTCCTATTGGACAATTATTTGTTATTAGTTTCTTTAAAGCGAATTCTGGAGCAGGTATGGAACCAGCCTTTATTCTAGAAAACTATATTCGCT
Organism: Virgibacillus sp. W0430; assembly: GCF_051846935.1. Classification (NCBI taxonomy): domain Bacteria; kingdom Bacillati; phylum Bacillota; class Bacilli; order Caryophanales; family Bacillaceae; genus Virgibacillus; species Virgibacillus sp. W0430. Next base: position 8,626 of record NZ_JBPYCS010000032.1, on the reverse strand, counting down.
TTTTATCTGATACCCATTACTTAAAAATTTTATGGCGGACGTTATGGATTGGATTTTTAACAAGTGTTTTATGCTTAATTATGGGATATTCTGTTTCATACGGAATTGCTCGAGCAAAACCGAAGTATCAAAATTTCTTGCTACTGTTAGTAATTTTGCCTTTACTTACAAGTGCTGTTGTTCGTAACTTTGGTTGGATGGTTATTATGGGCAAAAAGGGGCTTATCAATGAAGTATTGGTAGCTCTACAAATCGTTAGCGAACCGATAGAGATTTTATATACACCTTTAGGCGTAATAATAGCAATGACGCATGTATTACTTCCTTTTATGGTTCTTATTCTTTATCCTGTACTAGCTGGAATGGATTTGAATATAGAGCATGCTTCAGAAAATTTAGGTGCTTCGCCTTTTAAAACGTTTTGGTTAGTTACGTTTCCTTTATCGATGCCAGGGATATTTGCAGGAACGTTACTTGTGTTTTCAATAGCAATTAGCTTTTATATTACACCTGCATTAATCGGGGGACCGAAAGTTCCGGTTATGGCAACAGAAATTTATAACCAAACGATCAATTTATTAAATTGGCCTTATGCATCAGCGATTGCGGTTATTTTACTAATAGCTGTATTGTTGATTATTTCCATTTATAATAAAACTGTTAATAAGTTATCAAATCAAGGGGGCGGACTTTAAATGAAACCTATTCGTTTTTTTAGGATTTTTAACATATTTGTATTTTCGTTTCTAGTTGCGCCTCTTCTTATTGTAATTATTACATCTTTCAGTAATACCTCTTACTTAAAATTTCCTCCAGAAGGATTTACATTGAAGTGGTATGAATATGTAATTACAGACGGTAGGTATTTCGAACCGTTCATAAATAGTATCATTGTTGCAGTTGTGGCAACAGCAGTTTCTCTAATCATTGGGACAATGATATCCATTGCTGTAGTTCGTTATAACTTTAAATTAAAAGGGGCAATGAACTCTCTCTTTATCTCTCCGTTAATTGTTCCGTCCTTGCTGCTAGGTATCGGATTGTTAATGTTATTTAGTCAATTCGGAGTAACAAATGCATACGTGCGGTTAATTTTGGCGCACTGTGTGTTAACGATTCCATATGTAGTTCGATCTGTCGTAGCAAGCTTAGGGAGACTTAATCCGTCCGTTGAAGAGGCTTCCAGAGTACTCGGTGCATCACCGTTGAAAACGGTATTTTTAGTGACGTTGCCACTCATTAAACCAGCACTTATTGCAGGAGGGTTTTTCGCATTTATTATTTCATTTGATGAACTTGTAGTAGCGTTATTTTTAACAAGTTCTAGTGTAACAACTTTACCGTTATTAATTTATTCGGATATCCAATTTAATTTAAACCCATCAATTTCAGCAGTATCATCACTATTAATAATTGGCACAGTACTACTTGGTTTGATCGGCATGAAGTTTATTGACAAAAAGGACTTGTACTAACAGGGAGGTAATTGCATGGGTCGCTTAGTTATAAATGATTTATGTAAACAATATGGTAATACGCAAGTTGTTAAACATTTGAATTTAACAATCGAACAAGGAGAGCTTATTTCGTTATTAGGACCTAGTGGCTGTGGGAAAACCACGACATTACGAATGATTGCTGGATTACTTGATCCAACTAGTGGCTCTATAAAACTTGCAGATAAAGAACTCACTAATATTCCTACTCATAAAAGGGATATAGGACTCGTTTTCCAAAACTATGCATTATTCCCGCATTTGACCATATTTGAAAATGTAGCATACGGTTTAAAACGTAAAAAAACCCCTAAGCAAGAAATTGAATCAAAGGTAAAGGAAGCATTGGAATCCGTACAACTAGTCGGACTGGAAGAACGATTGCCTAGTCAATTATCAGGAGGCCAGCAACAGAGAGTAGCGCTTGCTCGATCTCTAGTTTTAAATCCGGCGATAATTTTGTTTGATGAACCTTTGAGTAACTTAGATGCGAAGTTAAGGCAATATTTGCGTGTTGAAATAAGACAATTACAGAAAAAGCATGAATTTACAGCTCTCTTTGTTACGCATGACCAAGAGGAAGCAATGGTTTTGTCCGACAGAATAGCCGTAATGTATAATGGGGAAATTTCACAATTAGGTACGCCTACTGAAATTTATCGTGAACCGAGCAACTCATTTGTAGCTAATTTTATCGGGGAAACGAATATGATTTCAGTTACTGATGTTAAAGTTAATGACACTAATTATGAGGCATGCTTAAGCACTGGCGAGGTCGTGAAGGCAATTAAGCGGGAGACTTCAAAAGATGTTGATAAAGTTATAATGTTTCGACCAGAGCATGCCCAAATCGTTAAAAAAGACGAAAAACAAGCAATAGGAGATAACAATTGTTTGTCAGGACATGTGGAATATATTCACTTTGTAGGCTCCATATATACAGTAGGAGTGAAATCCGCTTCACATGATAAAACACTGGTCTGTAAAATACAACCGGAAGTATTTGAGAAACTATCATTAACCGAAGACGAAGAAGTGTTTATATCATGGGCGAAAGAAAATACGTACATTTATTAATAGTATACTTAAAGAATTGCAGTGAAAGATATAACGGAGTTATAAAATCGGTATAACTCAAAAATGAATCAGAATAAATTGGCTTAAGATTAATGCCTAAATATACTATACGAGGAGAATTATTAATGGAAAACACTTTAGTAATTGCACAAGGAACAGATGCATCAACAATGGATCCATTTGCACATTCTGAAACGACTACAGCTAATATTTTATTACAAGTATATGATTCTTTAGTACGTAGAAATACAGAGATGGAGATTCAACCACATTTAGCTAAGTCATGGGAAAACGTAAGTGATAAGGAGATTATTTTTAACTTACGAGATGATGTTTATTACCATCATGGTGAAAAACTAACAGCTAAAGATGTTAAGTTTTCTATTGAACGTATGGTTGATCCAGCAAAAAGTGACATATTTCCTCCAGCAGGCCGATTTAATTCCATGGTATCTGTTGATATTTTAGATGACTATAAAGTAAAGGTTAATCTACATCGCCCAGATCCAAACTTATTAGCTCAGCTTGCAGGACTTATGATTATTTCTGAAACGTATTTCAACGAAAAAGGCGAAGAAACATTTGCTGTAAGTCCAAGTGGGACGGGACCTTTTATTTTAGAAAAATGGGCACGTGAAGAAGGTAAAGTATACTTAAAGCGAAACGATAATTACTTCCTAGGAAAAGCAGATATGGAATACTTAGAATTCCATGCAGTACCACATGGCGTAGATCGTGTAAATGGGATTACAGATTTCACTTATGATGTTGCAGCCAATTTCCCGCCACTTGATAAAGAAGCGGTTGAATCTAAAGAAGGTGTAACGGTTGTTGGTACTCCAAGTGTCGGAATTATTTATATGGGAATTAATACGAATCACGAAATTTTAGGAGATAAACGCATTAGACATGCAATTAGCCACGGGATCAATGTACAAAAGTTTATAGATGAAGAACTCGTTTCATGTGGATATCCTTTGGCAGGTCCTGTATATCCACAAGCCTTTGGTGTAGATGAAAATAAAAAACCAATTGAATATAATCCAGAAAAAGCGAAACAGCTACTTAAAGAAGCAGGGTATGAAAACGGTGTGTCTGTTAAAGTAGAAGTGCCAGATGGTAGATTTACACAGGACAAAGAAATTTGTTTTAATATGCGTGAACAGCTAAAAGAAGTAGGTATTGATTTAGTAGTAGATGTAAGACCTTGGGAAGATTTCATAAGTCGCTTTAGAAACCATAAATATGACCAAATGTATTATGTTGGTTGGGGGAACTTCACATTTGATCCGGATGAAGTATACCGAAATGCATTTATACACCCAAGAGCATGGAATCCGACTCACTTTTCACACAAGCGCTTAGAGGAAGCTGCGATTGAAGCTAGTGAAATTTTAGATCAAGAAAGACGTAAAGAGCTGTATAGCGAAACGTTGGAAATTTTCCGAGATGAATTACCGTGGATTCCATTGTTCCAGCAATTTGACTTGTATGGTTTAAACGAATCTTGGGACTTTAAACCACGTATGGATGAATTTATTTACGCGTTTGATATAAAGAAAAATTAAGGAGCTGGTGTTAAATGGCAGTCGAAAAAATGTACATTGACGGTAATTGGACATTAGCGGAAAGTAATAATACTCGTGACATTATTAATCCAGCGACTGGTGAAGTTCTTAAAACAGTAACAGAAGCAACTGTTGCGGATGTAGAAAAAGCGATTATTGCAGCTAGAGAAGCCTTTGATTCTGGAGTTTGGAGTACGACACGACCAGAAGAACGTGCTCGAATTCTTTTACAAATAGCAGCTGAGCTTGAAAAGAACAAAGAAGAATTAGCAATGCTGGAATCATTGAATAACGGAAAAACACTGGGTGAGGCTAGCTCGGACGTAGAAACTGCTGCAGATGCCTTTCGGTATTATGCTGGTTTGACGCGTACTGCATTTGGTGAAACTTTTGATCAATCATTGGATAGTATGGTTATTAAACAACCAGTTGGTGTTTGTTCTTTAATTGTTCCGTGGAATTTCCCATTGCAAATGGCTGCATGGAAATTAGCACCTTGTTTAGCTGCTGGGAATACGGCAGTCTTTAAACCAGCCGAAATCACCCCTTTAACAGCAATTAAACTGTTTGAAATCTTTGAGAAATCCGGTTTACCAAAGGGCGTTTGCAATTTGGTGCTAGGTGCAGGCAGTTCTATTGGTGATATGATGGCTTCGCATCAGTTAGTTGATAAAGTATCCTTTACTGGCGGGACAGAAACAGGAAAGAAAGTAATGACTAACGCTTTGCAAACAATGAAAAAAGTTACTTTGGAGCTAGGTGGAAAATCTCCTATTCTCGTATTTCCAGATGCTGATATAGAAAAAACAGCTGAATATATATTGTTCGCAATCTTTTTAGGAGCGGGACAAATATGTTCTGCAGGTTCTCGTGTAGTTGTTCATGAATCAATTGCTGATGAGTTAAAATCAACACTTGTTAAACATGCTAAGCAAATTGTTGTTGGGAATGGTCAAGCTAACGGAACGCAAATGGGGCCAGTTTCTTCGCTCCAGCATATGAATAAGATTTTAACAATGATCGATAAAGCAGAAAAAGATGGTGCACAATTATTAACGGGTGGAAAGCAACTAACTGCTGAACCATTTAATAAAGGCTTCTTTATTGAACCAACTATCTTTTCAACAGATGATGCAAATTTAGAAATTGTCCAAGAGGAAGTGTTTGGGCCAGTACTAGTCGTACAAACATTTAAGGATGAGAAAGAAGCACTTAAATTAGCAAATATAACGAAGTATGGCTTAGCAGGAGCTGTGTTTACTAAAGACTTTGCACGAGCAATGCGCGTCGTAAAACAGCTTAAATCTGGGACGATTTGGATTAACAAGTACCATTCTGTAAACAATCAATTACCATGGGGCGGCTTCAAACAAAGTGGATTTGGCCGTGACTTAGGGAAAGACAGTTTGCATGAGTATTTGGAAACGAAAGTGGTACAGATGAATTTAAACGAAGAACCGTTAGGATTTTATAATAGCTTTAGCAACTAAATAAAGGGAAAAGGATTTTTAGTTAAAAATTGGAGTGCGGCAGAATATGCACACTCCAATTTTTTCCTTTTTAATAACGAAGTTCTCAAATTAAAACTCCAGACAGTGCACTAAATAAACGCCGGCTAAATCTAATTGTTTTATAATTGAGTCAATTTCATAATTGACATTTTTAAAAAATCACAAAAGAACAGAATTTTAAAATCTACTTAAAAATTTAAAGCTAGATTGGGTCTGCTGTGTTCCAACCGGATCCACCCCGCTTTCCGCAGGCACCGCCTCAACTAATTTTAAACGTTTTTCTCAAAACTTTTAAATGGATTTTCGGCTGTTGCTTTTCCTGCAGGAGTCTGCGTGGATTCGGATTCCACACAGACGAGTTGGAACTGTATATTTTCGAAGATCTTTGGTGATCTTCACCTTAAATCCTTTTTGGAATTATGAAATTCATTCAATTGTTTCATTGTTACTAAAACGAATACCTTATGATTCAGTTCCCCGTACAGTTATTTCGTAACGTTTCTGCTCGCTGTATAATATAAATACGAGGCAACTGCAATAAATGCAATAATCGTTGCGATAGGGCCAAAAATTGTGTCCGTTGGGAGCACCACACCTGCTGTAACAGCGAGTGCTACGAGCACACCCATTAATGCTTCTCCGGCAATGTAGCCAGAAGCAAGTAATATTCCACGCTCTGTTTTCTCTTTCAGAACTGCTTCTCCACTCGGTTTATTTTGACGTGTAATAATACCACGAATAATCCCTCCGACCATTATTGGTGAAGTTAAATGGATAGGTAAATACAAGCCAACAGCAAATGGAAGTGAACCAATCCCAAACAACTCAACAACAGCAGCTGCAGCCATGCCTATAAAAATTAAATTCCATGGTAAGTCTCCATTCATAATACCATCAACGATCATAGACATTAATACTGCTTGAGGAGCAGGCAGCTCGCTTGAACCGAAACCATAAGCATTATCAAGTAGAATGAGTATGAACCCGATAACAATACTCGTAATAAGCACGCCATACAATTGCCCAATCTGCTGCCATTTTGGTGTCGCGCCCACAATATATCCTGTTTTTAAATCCTGTGATGTATCTCCTGCAATTGCAGCAGCTATACAAACTACCGACCCGATAATGATAGCAGTAACCATACCAGCTTCACCAGTTTGGCCGATTACTGAAAGTACTAAAGTAATAAAAATTAATGCTGCAATTGTCATCCCTGATACAGGGTTAGAAGAACTCCCTACAATACCGACAATACGTGACGATACAGTTGCAAAGAAAAAACCAAATACGAGCAATAATAGAGCGCCAACGAATCCGACTTTTATAGAAGGATAGAAAACAAGAATTCCGATAAAAGCAACTGTTAATCCAATGATCCAAGACATTGGAATATCTTTGTCAGTTCGTATCGGTTCTGATCGATCCGTTCCTTGGAAGCCTTTGAGCGCTTCGGTAAAGGATGAAAAAATGGTTGGTAAGGTTTTAACAAGTCCCATAATTCCTCCAAAGGCTACTGCACCAGCACCGATATAACGTAAATAATTCCCCCAAATTTCGTGGTAATTCATCTCGCTAATTGGTACAGTACCGGGATAGATTGCAGTTGGTGCAAAATCCCCTATATAACTAATAAGCGGAATGATACCGAGCCATCCTAAAACAGCACCAGCAAACATGATGCCAGCAATACGGGGACCAATTATAAAGCCTACACCTAGTAGTGCCGGCAATGTGTCCATCCCTAGTGCAGCGTTTTTAAATTTATATATTTCCCATTCAATGGACGAAGGAAATGCTTTAATTGCATCAACAATAAACTTAAATAAAGCTCCAATACCTAATCCGCTAAAGATCAGCCTTGCACCTTTTCCACCTTCTTCACCGGCGACTAATACTTCTGCACATGCTGTACCTTCTGGGTAAGGTAATACACCGTGTTCCTTAACAATTAATGCTCGTCTTAATGGAATCATAAGTACGACACCTAAAATCCCACCTGCTAAAGCTATAATTGCAATAGTAGTTAAGCTTGGCCTTAGTTGCCATATGAACAATGCGGGTAATGTAAAAATAACACCAGCAGCTAAAGACTCTCCCGTTGAAGTAATCGTTTGAACGATGTTATTTTCCAATATTGACGTCCGCTTCATAATAACGCGTAATATAGCCATTGAAATAACGGCTGCAGGAATAGAAGCTGATACTGTCATCCCGACAATTAATCCCAAATAAGCGTTTGCCGCACCAAAAACAATCGCAAGAATGGCACCAATAATCATCGCTACTACAGTGAATTCAGAGCGCTTCTCAGTCGCCGGTATAAACGGTTTAAAATTATTATTCCCCAAATATATCACCTTCCGTCAATTGTAATTTCATCCTGTCAATCTCCTACCGAAATAAAAAGAGCTCGTGCAAATACAAATAGTATTTTATACTCTTATTCCTTATATATACGATTTTAAATCCTCTTTTTATAGGAGGACGGTTCATAAAACGTATATTTTTGTTAAAACTAATACAAAAAATTTAAAAGGATAGTTGACAAGGATGAATAAGTATTTCGTATTCCTTATATTATTAGCCATTCTGCTCGGTTTATTTCCTAAAAATATACATAGTAGATTACAGCCTGAAATGAAGGTACATTTTATCGATGTAGGTCAAGGTGATAGTATCTTAATTGAAACTCCGAATAATAAAGTGATTTTAATTGATGGAGGACCACCTAAGGCCGGTAAAAAAGTCGTAACATATTTAAAACAGCATCATATTGAACAGATTGATCTCGTAATAGCAACGCACCCGGATTATGACCATATAGGAGGATTAATCGAAGTATTTAAAACGTTTCACGTAAATCAAGTTGCAGACTCTGGAAAGCTACACACAACGAAAACGTATATTAGGTACATGAATCAAATACGTAAAAACAAATTACCAATAAATTTTGTTAGACGAGATGATCACC
>NZ_JBPYCS010000031.1:0-24995 GCF_051846935.1 Virgibacillus sp. W0430 | reverse complement strand
TTATCGGTCTACTATTCTAAAATTCGACATATTAATCGAAATTATAACATAATTATCTTAATTAAGTTCATTTTGTATCGTATTCTCCACTATTTATATAGAAAAAACGCAGTTAATTAATTTACGATGGCATAATACCATACGTACTACTATAACAGGGAGTTGGTACATAAATCTCTTTTGAAACTAAATTTGACAATATTTTCAATTTACGTGCAACGATTCTACATAAAAAAAACGATGTGCTAAAAGGCAGATGTACTTTTCCTTGTATACTGCCATTAATTATACTGAAAATTTACTTTATTTTTTAACACATAAACGTTATTTCATGCTATAATATGTCTAAATGTCATTGTCGTTTATTGGAAATTATACAATATTATTACTTTTTTTTACATCCTAGTAGCTAATCTGCCAATCTTAAAAAAAGGACTCGTTTAGAAGAATTATAGTATCGCATGTAAAGAAGGGAGTTTCGTTCGTTGGCTAGTAAAAAGATTTTTATGTCTGTATCTGCGACTGCAGTAATCGCTTCCGCCTTTGTTGCGGCTGACAAAGCCGAAGCATCCTCTTATAAGGTTCGAAGCGGCGATTCACTTTGGAAAATAGCCCAAAAACATAATGTGAGTGTAGGACAGTTAAAATCATTGAACAAGCTTTCTAGTGATTTGATTTTTCCAAATCAAGTATTGAAGACGAGCGCGACCAGTTCTACTGGAGCAAGTCAACCTTCTACATCCAGTCAGACTGGCAATTCCAACACGAATGGAAGTACATATACGGTTAAACCAGGTGATACTCTAAGTGGTATCGCATTTAAGCACAACGTATCCATCTCAAGCTTAATGAAGTGGAATAATCTCACTTCCACGCTCATTTACCCTGGTAATGTATTTGTTGTAAAAGGGAACGCCGGATCTGCAGCGAGCTCGAGTAACAATTCGGGAACTTCAGGCGGCAATAGCTCAAGCGGAAGTACTTCTTCAAGCGGGAGCAGTTCAAATGGAAGTGGAGCTTCGGCTGGGAATCACTCGAACAGCAGCAATGCTTCAGTAGCTGCTGGGTATACCGTAAAAGCTGGTGATACCTTATCAAAAATAGGAGCAAAATACGGCGTTAGCGTTGCCAACTTAAAAAAATGGAATCATTTGCGTTCAGACCTCATCTTTGTTGGACAAAAGCTACACGTTGGTAAGGCTTCTAGTGAATCTACTTCCAGCAATGCAAATTCGAATGAAGGAAATGGTGCAAGCAGCGAGTCAAACGCAGCGCCGCCAAGCACTACCGCCTATACTGTAAAATCAGGGGACACCCTTTCAAGAATAGCAGCTACTTATAAAGTAAGTGTTGCTAACTTAAAGAAATGGAACACGCTAAGCTCGGACATCATTTATATCGGCCAAAAGCTAAGTGTGAATGGACAAGCAGCAAGCAACATTCCAGCTGGCAGCACGAGCAACGGTAATAGCGGGACAACAACGGAAAATACTTCTGCGTCTTTCAACGTATCCCAGCTCGTCAATATAGCGAAAGGTGTTTTAGGCACTCCTTATGTGTGGGGCGGGCAGACGAAAAACGGGTTTGATTGCAGCGGGTTCATTCATTTTGCATACAACGAAGCAGGCTTAAGTATGGGGCGCCAATCAACCGATGGCTACTACAACCGTTCTTATTACATAGATAATCCACAAGTCGGCGATCTCGTCTTCTTCAAAAACACATACCGAAACGGCATATCCCATATGGGCATCTATCTAGGAAACAATCAATTCATTCATGCCGGCACATCTACCGGCGTAACCATTTCCAGCCTAAGCAATTCCTACTGGAAAAAGCATTACGATGGTTTTAAACGATTTTATTAACGGACAGAACGATAACTTCCAGCAACCGCTGGAAGTTTTTTCATTTTCTTAAGAGATGGATTTTCTGCTCGGCAGAAAATTACCATTAATGCTTTATAGAGCGTTTAATTGCATGCGGAAGAGATAGTTCGAGTCGGAGAAGGCGCTTATGGATCGCACGGGAACACGTTGCGAGCGCGAGAACACACTTTGCGAGCGTGCGGGCACCTTTTACGAGCGCGTGGGCGCACTTTGCGAGCGTGCGGACACCTTTTGCGAGCGCGCGGACACTCGTTGCGAGCGTGCGGGCACATTTTGCGAGCGCGCGGACACTCGTTGCAAGCGCGCGGGAACACGTTGCGAGCGTGCGGGCACTCGTTGCGAGCGCGCTGGCGCATTTTGCGAGCGCGCGGGCGCACGTTGCGAGCGCGCGGACGCATTTTGCGAGCGCGCGGGCACTCGTTGCGAGCGTGCGGGCACATTTTGCGAGCGCGCGGACACTCGTTGCGAGCGTGCGGCTTGGTGATTATTTTCGTTTCCATACTCTTTTGTTCGTGTCATAGTGAAGGTTTGCTGATTTTAATAGCCTTTGTGCGAGGTGGCGGCAGTTGATTCCTAGAAATTGCATACATTTTTTGTTCGTTATCCATGGATGGATCAGTAAAAAGTAATCGTTAAGTGCTGAGATATGGGCGAACATGGAGAACTGTTTACATTTTTTGCAGTACCATTGTTTTTTGTTGCGTATCATTCCGAGTTGTTTGCAGGTAGGACAGTGCACCCCTGGCAACAGCTGTTGTGCTTTTATTTTATATTGGCTTACAATATCTATGTCAAAATCCTTTGTTTCCTTTGTAATTTGTGCAGCTATTTTATTTGTTAAGGCTGCTTGACCTCTATTATTCCTCCCACTCATTTGCGTTTCAAACGATCGATTGTGCGTATAATTTATCGCATCCTTTTCACCTTCATCTCCAGCCGCAGCGAGCTCGTTGTCCAGCTCGATTATTTTTAACAAAAGATAGTCCGCATGTACAACTACATTTGCGATTTCCGCTTCGTCGCCTTTTACTTTTATGATTGTGCTCGGCTCACTAATTGCAATAAAGTAATAGATAGGAAGCTGGGGCAAGCTGCGCTCACTCAACCATAGTTTTAAATTTAGTACGCTACGTTCTGCTTGGGTAATGGGGTAACGAAAGCCGGTTTCTGCTTGTCCATCATGACGGATAAATTGCTTCAGTACAGTATCGAATGTGATCGTCCCGTCGTAATTTTTTACTTCAATGAGATAGATTGCATGCGAGCTAATAATGAGGGTGTCAATTTGCAGTTCTTTTCCGTGGACGTTGAGGCAAATGTCCTGTAGTTTTACATACGATGCGGGGAGCTGTTTCAACAGATAATCTACTTTTTGTTCACCAATAAAGCCTTTATATCTGCGGGCAATTTCCTTTTCAATTTGGGCACGCTGTGGGAAGTTCGTGGGTAGGCGAGCATTTAGTGCCTCAAGTTTTTTCAGGGGCAATGGCTTCATTCTTAGCATCACGTTCAATTTTCACCTTCTTTTCACATTTTCATTACATATTATTTTTGTTGTTAGAAAATGAATAATGAAGTATACGTCCAATTCACAGTTTCATAGAATAATACATCGAAAAATAAAATGGTAATTTGCTCGTTTCATCGGTTCATCGAGGGATAGTTTTGAGGAGGGGTTTTTGAATATAAAAAATATTCATTGTTGCCAGTATAGCATATGTTTAGCAAACATATCAAAGTGTGGTAAAATCAAAATTAAGAAATTATTCTATATACATAATGAAAGGCTGAGACACAAATGAACTTGAACAATTTTTCAAACTTTGACAAAATGCTAACACCAACAATTATAAAAATTGTTTTTTGGATTGGCGTTGTCATATCCGTTTTAATGGGACTAAATATGGTTCTTAATGGGTTAAATGCCCCATGGGGTGGTGGGTTCCAAGTTATTATGGGCCTATTAACAATCGTTATCGGACCTATTGTTGTACGCATTTATAGTGAATTATTAATTATTCTTTTCAAAATGCATGAGTCCTTGCAGGATATCCGAAGCACTCTGTTAAATCAAGCTGCATCCTCCCATATCGCCAACAGTCCACGTACGCAAACCATCGAAAACGATGAGAAGTAATTAGGGAACGATCACTTTTTTATACATAATCGAACAACGCAATCCACTCGATGCACGTATGTATCTGTTTTTTACAAAACAAGTGCTGTACAAGCACGCTTAAATGAGGAGTGCTGACAATGAAATGGATATCCTATACTTTAATTATAGCAGGGCTAGGTATTCTCGCATTCGGTGGAATGCAGCTTTTCCAATCTAAAATGAGCGAAGGAAAGCGGTTGGAAGAGGCAAAAGCGATTATTAGCGATGAAGTCGTTCAAGATACGGAACATGTAAGTTACGAGGACGTCCATGAGGGAGACACGATCGGAGTGTTTTATATCCCACGGCTTGATCGAGAAATTCCAATTATTGAAGGGACGGATGAGGAAGAGCTTGCCCAAGGTGTTGGACATTATACAGGAACTGGGTTTCCTGGGGAAAACCGACAAATTCTGCTCTCCGGCCATCGGGATACGGTCTTTCGAAAATTTGGCGAGCTTGAACATGGCGATGAGTTACATATTAAAATGAAAAATGGCACGTTCATTTATGAAATACTCGACCATGAAATCGTCGATGCCGATGATCGAACTGTAATTGATCCAGATCGTGCAGAAGAATATTTAACCGTTTCAACATGCTATCCTTTTTCATATGTAGGAAGCGCTCCTGATCGTTATGTTATTTATGCCTATCCGAAATAATTTCTCGGGTAGGCTTTTTAATTTGAACCGCAGCTGTAACGGACTCTTTTAAAGATGGTATGCGTGTTAATCGGTACACCAAATCTTTTGTGTGACAGGGCACACACGATTGGCTTCTATTACACCCATTGTTAACATACATGCTTGGAAGACGTTTCGCCGTGTAATAATATTCATTTCTGTAATTCAGACCGATCATGTAAACGGCATTGTAAGCTTCTCATTTTGCTTTATAAATGTCATTTTCTAAAGCAAAAACTTTCGTTCGAATGCAATCTTCTAATGTATCTTTTACACCGTTAAATGCGCATTTTTAAGAATTTTCCACTTCCAGTTACATATGTAGAGCTACACCGGTCAACTTTTTAGTACACCTGCAGGACAAAACAATCACACGTCTTAAATAACACCTCTACAAACGTTATACAATTTGTATAATACACTTACAAAAAATAACAGGAATATTTAGAATTGATTATACAATTTTATTATAGTATACTGTTGGACATCGCATAAATGACGTAATATGTACCATAAACCATTAAAAAAGGGATCGGAATTTTCGTTTTGATTTTTTACTAAAATTACAACAAGAATGGTTTAGTCATTATGTATGAATTGCATGGATGGTCGGTTTTATTATTGATTGTCGATCCTATCTTCTAACAAACGTGAAGGAGGTGTACGGGCTTTCATCACAGTACATTATCGAAGGTATTCAATTTAACTTTACATATTATAATTACGAGAGGATTGATTTGAAACATGGGTGGCTTTTTATTACTGGCAATATTTGGTATTTTCTTCATATCTTTAGCAATTATTACATCAAAGTATTTCACTATGAACGATGTAGATGAATTTGTCGTAGCGGGCAGAAGATTGCCATTTGGCTTAATCGCGGCAAGTGTGATGGTATCTTGGATTTGGACAACTTCCTTACTCGGTTCAGCAGAAGCCGGAATGTGGTATGGAATTGGCGGGGGACTAGCTTTTGCTCTAGGCTCATTTATTCCGTTCTTAATCTTTCTGCCGATTGTACTACGTCTTCGCAAAGTAATGCCTTATGGAATAACGTTTACTTCTTTTATCGAGGAACGCTATGGAAAAGTCGTTCAGTTCATCTTATTAATTTTTGTTGTTTTACTTGCCTTGTATGTTACGGTTGAACAATTAATTGGCATTGGGTATGCTATCTCCTTGGCATTTGATATTTCTTATATGTGGGTAGTCATCATTTCTACAATTATAATTACATTATACATTAGTATCGCGGGGCTTCGCGGATCGGTTTTCAACGATTTGTTTCAATTTTTCTTAATTACAATCGTCGTATTTGTATTCCTACCGATCATTTTAAAAATGTATGGAATGGAAACGTTGTATAATGGCCTAATGGATGTTGCTACAAATAAAAATAATCCGAATTACAATCCAGATAGCTTAAACCTATTTGCTCCCGCAGCATTACGTTATTTAGTAGTAGCTATGGTTGTAAGTATGGGTTTTGTATTTTTAGGTCAAGGCTATTATCAAAAAGCATTAGCTGCAATTAATAATAAAACATTAATTTGGTCTTTTCTTGTAGGAACTGTCTTTGCATGGGCACCAATTCCAATTTTATTCGGAACAATTCTTGGTGGTACAGGCTTGTCCATGGGATTAGTTGAAGGTGAGCAAATAAATGTAACAACGGATGTTGCTGCTTTTGTATTTAACAATTTCTTAAGCTCAACGGGAAGCATTCTCTTTTCATTAATGGTATTTATGGCTGGAATTACTACCGCAGGAAATGCAATCGTTGGCCTGCAAGGGGTTCTCATAGAAGATATTCACCCAAAGCTTTTCAAAAACAAGCCAAAAGTAGCCGATAAAGAAAAAATTAACTTCGCTCGTAAAGCAACGTTAGCTTTTGGATTGCTCATTATCGTCTTTGCTTTATTATTAGAAGGAGTATCTCTTTTATATATCGATATATTAAGTGGGATTATTTTCGCGGCTCCATTAGGCGCATTTATTTTAGGTTTATTCTGGAAAAAGCCTAGCGAAGCAACTGCCATTGCATCTATTGTAATTGGACTTTTGGGTGGTATTTTCACGTACCTACTCATTCAAAATCCAGATATTGATTACTTTTACGGCAACGTCGTATCTCTTGTTTTACCATTTATAGTCATTATTGTTGGCTCATTGTTTTCAACTAAAAACTTTGACTTTAATAGTTTGAAAAATTACCGCGCTCCAAAATAAATTTACGAAATCGTTAAGTAGACTATTTTTCTTTTATTTGAATCGAACATCTTATACGACTAGTTGTGCTTAAAATAAAAAATGTCTCCAGCATTTACGTCAAATGCAAAAATCAGCTAAACCCTATATAGATCGTTTTTTTCACTACAATCTGATCGGATAAAGGAGGAACAAAAATGATTAGCTTTGCCTTATTTCAATCATTTACATGGTTCTTTATTATTTTAGGATGGATCGGAACTTTAATTATTTCCGTTGCTTCCATTACTGAAATATATAAAATGTTTAAAGGAGCGAAATAAATTGCTAGAATTTGATCCAAACGACAACTCGGCCGTACTCATCATCGATATGCAAAATGACTCTGTACGTCCCGACGGTGCTTTACCAGCAGAAGGCGCATTAAATATTATTGATACTATTCGCGAATTGTTAGAATTAGCACGCAAGAATAACATCCCAATTATTTACATTACTCATATTCACCGAAAAGATTTATCCGACTTTGGTATTGCGCATTACTTTGAACCGCCAAGCGTTATAGAAGGAACCGATGGGGCTGAAATTATCGAAGAGCTAACACCACAAAAAGAGGATATCATCGTTACTAAAACAAGGTACGATGGTTTCTTCCAAACAGAATTGGATTCTATTTTACGTCAAAAAAAGATTACGAACCTCATTGTTTCAGGAGTGCTTACTGACGGTTGTGTACTCGGTACAGTACAACACGCTCGTAGTCTGGATTATAAAGTATGCCTACTTGAAGATTGTACAGCGGGAACAACACATGAAAAGCATGTAGCAGCATTGGACATTCTTTCTACCTATTGTGTACGTGTTGCAAATCTTGAAGAAACAATCGATATGTTTGCGTTAAAAAGATAATGATCGTTACGTAACCCTTTTCAAAAACGGCTTTAGTCTAGAACACTTTAGACTGAAGCCGTTTTACTTTCCTTTTAAAATGGGAGTTTAATAAAACTATTTGTAAGGAAAATACTTCATCCTTATTCATTACGTGCCGAGTGTCAATTGTAGTTTAGTTTGTTAAATCATACATCAATCAATTCATATCTCCCTTACCCATATTCCCTTTAACCTGTTTTAACGTTGCTACGATAAGAAAGCTCACAATTACTAATAATGTCCATGAGCTCACCTTTCCTAAATGAACGAGACTCCAAACTTCCGTCTGATTGGGATATTTCCAAGCACCAAAGAAGGTTGCAATGTTTTCCGCAATCCATATGAAAAATCCGATGAGTACAAAAGATAGTGTAACAGGCAGTCGGTAGGTTATACCGTTAATGTCGAATGTAACCCACGCGCGCCAAAAAGTGAGCAAAACGAGTCCAGCTAACCACCAACGAATGTCAAGCCAATAATGGTGCGTAAAAAAGTTTAAATAAATCGCGGCAGCTAATGGAGCGACTATAATGATCGGTGGCCAATATATGAGGGAAACGTTTAATCGCCGCCATGCCTGACATAGATAGCTCGCAACACTTGCGTACATGAACCCGCTATACAGCGGCACACCTAATAGTTTGAAATAACCTTCCTCTGGATACGACCAAGATCCCATATTCACCTTGAAAATTTCCAGCACCAATCCAATTAAATGAAACAAGGTTATAACCTTTAATTCGTCAACCGTTTCAATTCCAGACCGTACCATCAACCATTGCGCGAAAAGGAAAATAATTAGCAACCAATCGTACCGTGCTAAAAAAGGCAGTTCAACATACTTCGTAAATGCAAGCGAGAAAAACACAACAAGCGGAAACAAGCAAGATAGTGCCTCCTCCCAACCGAACCGAAAAAGCTGCTTTGTTCCGAACCCTAATTTGGCTATAAAAGGCTTTTTAATAGATTTTGTATGAATAGACAAGCCCAAGCGTATCCCCTCTTTTATCAATCGTATTTAGCAGGAACTGCATTAAACTTCACTTATAAACCGAGGCTCTCAGCTTCGTAAGCCTAATTTAACTTCATATTCCCGCTTGAATTGTCTGTTAAAAAAACGCACATTCGACCAGTCCCCGTTCATTGCCATTTGCGTTATTTCTCGTTATTTACATTCTCATCACTCTGATATTCTAAAATATCGCCCGGCTGGCAATCTAGCGCCTTACAAATTGCCTCTAATGTAGAAAAGCGTATAGCTTTCGCTTTCCCATTCTTTAATATTGAAAGATTGGCCATCGTTATCCCAACTTTTTCAGAAAGCTCCGTTACACTCATTTTTCTTTTCGCCAGCATTACATCAATATTAACGATTATTGCCATGCCTCCCACCTCAAACCGTTAAGTCGTTTTCTGACTTTATTTCTATTGCCTTTGATAAAAGCTTTTGAAGAACAGCAGCGAAAACAGCAACTACAATCGAAGCAAAAACAATAGGAATTCCGATCATTGCGATCCCTGGATGAAAAGCATTCTGTGACACGAGAACGATAATTCCAATCGTATATAAACTACTAATTATAAACGCACAATACGTTATATATTGTAAAGACTTTACGGACGCTATCGAAAAAGCGTTATTATTATCAATATAATTTAATAGCAAAAAGGCTTGATAAAGCGCAAAATAAAATGGAATGGCAGTCAAATACAATCCACTTAAAATTGGATAGCGTAAATAAGCATACTCCGGGTACATGTCCACCGTATACCGTGCTAACCAAGGAAGTCCAAAAACACATAAAAATAAAATCGGTAATCCGATTAGTATGAGTGCAGCCTTTAAAAAGCGTGTTTCTCGTTTCAATATACGCACCTCACTTTATCAATTTCAGTATAAATATAGCACAGCATTTATCGAATATCAATAAATAATTATTGAAAAGGATGATATGAAGAGGAAAATATAAGATGAAAAAGGAATCCTTATTTATGTAGAAGTGCTTCTACTCCACTTGTCAGAAAAACTTATAAGAACATGCATTATTAATTGCTCTATAAATGCATACGCACGAATAGCATTTATTAACTAGACGTGCGTATAGAAAATATTTGCAGCAACAAAGGATAGAACTATAAGATAAATCAATCAATCGAACAAAACTTTATTTCATTTTTTCAGGCAATGCACGGATTGATTCGATCAACACGTTCAGCTTCCCTTCAATTCGGTGCAATAAATAAAATGTCACCGCAATCGGAAACCCGACCTCCGTCACAAATGAAAACCATGTCTCCACTGAATCCCCCTCCATTCTTATTTTAAATGAAAATATATATGCAGATTGAGAAAAGAAAGAATAACATGTTACACCACTTCGCGCGCAGGAGCTGGCAAACGTGCGGGCGCATTTCGCGAGCGTGCGGGCACCTTTTACGAGCGTGCGGGCACATTTTGCGAGCGTGCGGGCACTCTTTGCGAGCGCGCGGGCACTCTTTGCGAGCGCGCGGGCACTATTTGCGAGCGCGCGGACACCTTTTGCGAGCGCGCGGGCGCATTTTGCGAGCGCGAGAACGACGTTTGCGAGCGTGCGGGCACTATTTGCGAGCGCGCGGGCACGCTTTGCGAGCGCGTGAACACCGTTTGCGAGCGCGTGGGCACTATTTGCGAGCGCGTGAACACCGTTTGCGAGCGCGCGGGCGCACTTTGCGAGCGCGCGGGCACTCTTTGCGAGCGCGCGAGCGCACTTTGCGAGCGCGAGGACGCACTTTGCGAGCGCGTGGGCGCACTTTGCGAGCGTTCGACATCTTTTCATGAGCGATATGCATTAGTCTGCTTGCATCATTAGTACGATTATAAAAGAAATGATGCTGCACTCCACAGCAAGGAAGTGCAGCATCGCCATTCGTTCTAACATTAGCTAATTTGCCGTTTTATTCATCCGCTTTTTATTTCCTCATACCTCTCATACCTCGCTTTTTATTGCTCGAGGATGCGCACTTTATTGTGGCAATTCTATATCTTGCACGTTACGTTCCACAACTCGTGCGCTCTTAATGGCAACTAGATCGCCGCCGGTTGATGTGAATGCGTTTTGTGTAATGATTTCATTCATTGCAGCTTTTACTGCTACAGGATCAACCGGTTCATTTGGCTTTTCTAGTGTGTAGGTTACTGTTTTTCCATCTTGGTTTTCAAACTTTAATTCAAGTTTTTTCATGGTTCAATCCTCCCTTCTCGTGATTCCCTAATATCGATTCCATTTAACGATCCACACGATGTACTTTTAAACACCTTTACGCGTTATGCTTCATGGATATCGGTACTGTCCTTTCGTTGTACTAAATAAAGTGGACGTTGTTGCAAGCCGGCCATTGCTGTTGCAACGGCATATAGTTGATTTGCAGTCGCGCTCGTTTTTACATTATTAAAGTTTTTTGACTTATAGAGTGCTTCTCCCGAAAACAAGTCCGTTCCGTCATCGAAGATCAACCGCAGCTGTGAATTCATTAAATTTGCTTCAGCCATGACGTTCACCCCCCTTCACCAATACAATCGCTGTATTTTGAAAGGAGGGGGCATAAGAATTGATTTCATATACACTTTGCACATAAAATGCTTGCTTCAAAAACCTCTTTCCATACTTACATCTCCTAACCATTTCACTCCCGTTGTGTACTGCGAATAAGGTAAAGGTCATCATCATCGGCAAATTATATTAAATAATAATAAAAGTTGCTGCGCACACGAACCATTTGCCCCTTGTAATTGTTAAAAATCGAAAGTATATATAAGTTGATTTTCTAAAAAATTCTGTAAGCGGCTACGAAAACTGTACACGTATACAACTTCAATCCCGCCTTCACAATTGATCACTTCGCTGCCTAATACGAACCTTATACATTTCGTATCTTTACGAGCGTATGAAACAATAGTAAAATGGTGGATGAATAGGTTCCTTCGAAAACGAGCGTGCACTTTTTATCGTGCGTTGCGAAAAAATATTCCTCTATAAATCAAGAAAATTATGTTTTCATTAGGATCCGCTTGAATTTAAAGGAGATTGTGTAAATGTCCGAAAGTAAAAGTACACGACTTAACAATTTAAAATCGAAAAAAAAGAAAAAAATGCTTATATATATCGTACTGCCTATATCAGTCATTCTACTCTCCGTAATTTCATTTGGTATTCATTTATATATGAAAGCCCAAAATACTGTGAATGACTCATTTGAAGAAATAGATCGAGAAAATCAAACATCTGATTTAAGAGAAGAAGCTGTGAATCCGATCGATGATAACGTGTCGGTTCTTATTATTGGCGTTGACGACAGTGAGAAACGCGGATTTGAAAACAGTAGTCGTTCCGATACGTTGTTACTAGCGACATTTAATAAAACGAGGGAAGATGTTAAACTCCTAACGATCCCAAGAGATTCCTACGTATATGTCCCTGAGGTCGGGTATCATACAAAAATCAACCATGCGCATGCTTTTGGTGGACCAAAGGCAACAATGGACACCGTTGAAGAATTTTTAAATGTACCGGTAGATTATTACGTCCGCCTAGACTTTGAAGCATTTATCGAAATTGTAGATACGTTAGGTGGCATTCAATACGACGTTCCCTATGAAATTCACGAAATGGATTCAACCGATAAAAAGGACGCCATACATTTACTTCCCGGCTATCAAAAATTAAATGGTGAAGAAGCGTTAGCATTAGCGAGGACTAGAAAATATGACAGTGATATTGAACGTGGAAAACGACAACAGGAAATTATTAAAACAGTTGTGAAGGAAGCTGCATCGGCTTCCGCTTTATTCAAGTTGGATAACTTGATGGAAGCCGTTGGGGATAATATGACAACGAACCTATCTTTTAAAGACATGAGAAGCTTTATTACCTATGGCTTGCAAAAATCAATCCCGATATCTACCGTTAACTTAAATGGACACGGCGGAAAAATGAACGATGGGCTTTGGTATTACCAAGTAGAAGAAGAAAGCAGAGTTGCCATTGAAAAAGAATTGCGTTCGCATTTGGAATTACCGATTAAAGACTTACCTGATTCAGAACTGCAAACCGAGCGAAACAGTAATCAATATGAAGAAGCACAATCGTATTAACGCTGCACTAGCAAGGCGATAAAATTGGATCACTCTGTACGAATGAGACAATAAATCTTAAAGAAGGAGAGTTCATCATATGATCTCTCCTTCTTTAAGAAATGAAACCAATTTATTCTTTTTTCAGCAAAATTAAAAACATAAATTTAAACACTTTAAAAATCCTTTTCAATCGAAACGGTTGCTTTAATAAACGATACAACCATTCTAAATTCAGATTAATCCATGCTTGTGGAGCTCTTTTGACAACACCTGCCAATACATCAAAGCTACCACCAACCCCCATGAAGAGTCCTTTTTCAAATTGATTGTTATGCATTTCGATCCACTGCTCCTGCTTAGGTAAACCTAAGGCGACAAATATTAAATCTGGGGACGCGCGCTTTACATCTTCTACAACACTTAAATCATCTAATTGAAAAAACCCATGATGATGACCTGCTATTTTTACATTCGGATACTTCTGTTCGACAACACGAACAACTTTTAAATTAACAGAACCCGATGCCCCTAAAAAATAACATGATAAACCTTTTTCGTTTGCAATTTGTAATAAATCCAACATTAGCTCATAACCTGGAATTCTCTCACGTAACGGATGTTTTTTATATTTAGCAGCTAACAAAATTCCTGCACCATCGGGAATTACGTAGTCTGCTGATTGGACAACCTTTTTATATGAAGCATCCTCCTTCGTCCGCATTACGATTTCGGGATTTGCTGTAACAATAAAGGTTTTGTTCCCATTCATAAGATGTGGACGTAAAATATCATTAACTAAACTGCTTTTTGATATATTTAGAAATGGAATGTCCATAATGTTTAGAATGCTATTTTTTCCCCTCATTGTTTGGCAACCTTTCTGTTAAAGAGTCCAAATCCAAATGTACTTTCATGCAAACGATTTAGTCTCGTATATGAACGCTAAATTTTATCGGTAGGTTTACATTCAGTTAGTAGAAGTTTCAAATGAGTAATAAAACACTTACGACTTCGAGCTGCTCATGATACAATCTACAATTCTCTCTGTAGCCTTTCCATCCGCAAAGTCAAAAAAGCGATTGGAAAACTCCGTAATCTCATTTATGTTAAACATATCCTCTTTGATTGTTTTAACAATGGATTCCGTATCGATGACGATCGGACCTGGAACTAATTCACGATAGTTGTAATAAAAATCTCTTTCTTCAATATAGTCCTCTAAGTCATATGCAAAGAAGATCATCGGCCGCTTCAATAAACTATAATCAAAAAACACGCTTGAATAGTCTGTAATTAAAATATCGGTTAAAACTAATAGTTCCATAATCGTCGAAGTATCTTGAATGTTAATTACAAAATCCTTCAAATGATTTGGTATAGATAGCTCGTTTCGCATATATGGATGTAAATGAATGAGCAGCACATATTCTTCGCTTAAATGTTCATGCATACGTTCCAGATCGATTGGACACGAAAATGAATTTTGGTGATGACTCTTTCCACGAAACGTTGGTGCATAAAGGATTATTTTCTTTCCTTCCATTCCTGAATAGGAGTTATAAAAACTGGAGGTGAATCGTTCAATTTCTTCTTTCTGATAGAAGTAGTCTGTTCTCGGTATTCCAAGTGGATAAATGCGTTCATGCGGCATGCCAAAAGCTTCTCCATAAAAGGGAATAACACGCTCTGTACTCACAAATGCTTTTGAATAGTTGCCATGAATGTTTACATGTTTCAAATATTCCTTACTAGGCCCATACGTTTTTCCAATCGTACTTAAACCGAACTTTTTAAATGCACCTGAGCTATGCCATAATTGAATAACTTCTACTTCTTTTCTTAGCTGAAGGACGTATAACGGGAAATAATAATCATCAACAATAAAATATCGAGAGGTGGCAAGATGGTAGCATGCATGGATCATATGGATAATATACCTTACCTTACCAATAAACGTACTATCCAATCTTTTAAAGAAGATATGCCGTTCAAAAGAAGGATACTTTAACCCTATTTTTTTATGTACATGGCATAGATTGTCTGTAAGTCGATCCGATCGATAAGAAGCAAACGTTACTTTATTCGATTTAACGTTGAAGAACAGACAAAATACGCTATATACAAAACGCAACAAAAATTTAACAATTATAGTAGGTACTAATTTTAATTGATTCACTATATACCTACTCCTAACTCTGCAAGTTTAATAGATTTTCGTATATGTAATTGACTTGTTTGTGCAATACTTCCTGCTGATTATCCGTAGAATAGAAAATGTCGAGAACTCTTTTTCGATCTTGTTTATAATTGTTCGGATATTTAATTGCCTGATCGAGCTCTGAAAGCAAATCAGAAAAGACATTCACCTTTGGCCCAGGAGTTACATCAAAATAATTGAAATACATTTCATTCGATTTTTGTAGATAAACAGTTAAATCATAACTATAAAAAAGGACTGGACGATCCAGCAATAAAAAATCAGTGTAGCAGCTTGAGTAATCCGTAATTAATATATCGGTATATTTCAGTAATAACTGTGGATCATACGTTTCTTCGCTTATATCAATAATATTTTCATACGTTGATGGTACTTGTCCACTACTATACATATGGC
The DNA here is from genome assembly GCF_051846935.1 of Virgibacillus sp. W0430. NCBI lineage: Bacteria > Bacillati > Bacillota > Bacilli > Caryophanales > Bacillaceae > Virgibacillus > Virgibacillus sp. W0430. Next base: position 9,397 of record NZ_JBPYCS010000031.1, on the reverse strand, counting down.
GTTTCACAAGAAATATATACCCTTGCTCTTTACAATATTGATTCAGTTTATTAAAATCGATCACTACGTTTATATCCGTTTCGAGCTTACCAAAGTTCCGATGTGTAGGCATGTACATAATTATTTTTTCATTTCTAATCCATTCGGGTATTTCAAAATCTTCCTTTGTATCTTTAAAAAACACATCATTTCGCACTTGACCTAATTGTAAAATGTTTCCTTCTGGAACTAGAAACGTTTCTGGATAATAAGAAGATACCGCTTCACTCGTCGAAACGACATAGTTTGTTTTCGCTTGATTTGTTTTTACAACAAGCTTACCAAAATATCGCTTCAACCAACTTTTATCATGCAAAACCTTATAGGAAAATGTATTTTTATTTGCTCCCCAAACCTTTTTTAAGCCTACGCCGTGCCATGTGTTGTATGATATCGCTCCACCTAAAAAAGACTTACTGAAATCATCATTAATAGAGTGAGAATGAATGACAAGCTTAGTACGTAGTTGATAGTAAATCCCTTTAGATGAATGGTGCTTAAACGCATGATATCCTTGCCTTCTTAACTGGGATACGACTTTATCGTTTCGCGAAATCCAAACACACGTTATTTTTGGATTATTTGCCATTTCTAAAAACAAGTATTTAGTATTTCCGCGAAAACCTTGTCCATTCTCGCCTCCAAAAACTACTAAGCTGTCTGATTTAGGGACGAGCTTAGAAAAAAGATGAATCGTAAAAACGATCGACCGTTTTGCTATTATTCTAATTTTTTTAATTAGAGGTTTGTTCACAGAGAGCAAGATTAGTAGCAATAATATAATTTGAACTGTATCAACGATTGTCATACGTACATCGCCTCACCTGTAATAATTCGTTCGTCTATATCGCTGGCTCGTTTTCGCGTATTTTCTCTACTTGCTTTCGAACTACGATATTTTGGCCGTCCAAGCATACGCCTTCGTCAGATAATAGATTGCGGACCACTTCACCAACATGTTCCGGTTGCATGATCGTCGTTGGATCCTCATCCGGCGCCAATACTTTTCGAAGCTCTGTAGCACATCTACCTGGAGAAATACAATATACAAGGATACCGTAATCAGCAAGCTCCTCGGACAACGTTTGCGACATGCTAATAATAGCTGCCTTTGACGAGGCATAAGCGAGCCAGCCAGGACGAGCTGAGCTTCCAGCAGTCGATGCTACGTTTAAAATTTTACCCCCCGTTTTTTTCATAAACCGTACCGATTCTTTTGTAATATTAAATATCGAGTGAACATTAATACTGTAAGTCTTTTCCCAATTTTCCATAGTCGTTTCCAAGAGAGACTTTGGCTCCGCATAGCCTGCTACATTAACAAGCATATCAATTGAACCATAATGGGTACCGATAGAATGTATATATGAAGCAACATCTTCATAGAGAGTTAAATCCATTGGTTTGCATTGGATATTTTTATCTTGATTCATTTCTTTCACTGTATTATTTAATCCTTCTTCGGATCGCGCAATTAAAACAAAGTTACTAATATCATCTCTTTTACTGAGTGCTACAGCAATCGCCTTACCAATACCACGGCTAGCACCTGTAATGATACATGTTTTAGACATTAGTATCGCTCCTTTTCTTTATAGATGACCTCTGCAATTTGTCGATCAACCGGCTTCGTGATTTTAATATTGTAGTCACTGCCTTTTAAAATTGTAATTTCCGATTTGTAATAATGGAAATAGAGACTAGCATCTTCCGTAAATTCCATAGCATCTTTTCGTGCACATTCGTGCGCGTATAATAGCTTTTTTCGATCGTATTTATGAGGAAGCTGCACATTAACTAAATTCGACCGATTTAAATTCGCCTCCACAACCTTTTTTCCTTGCAACACAGTAAATGGTATATCTGTTCCAAATATAGCGTTTTCATTTTCACAATGTATTAACGTTTCATATTCATCAACAGAAACAAATGGTCTTACCGCTTCATGAATAATAACATGATCCAGAGTAGCTTCTTGGAGACCTTTATATACAGATTCTTGTCTCGAATCCCCACCTTCTATACAATGAATCCGCTTAGAAAAATTATAATTTTTTATAATACTTTCTGTCTTTTCAACAAACTCCTTTGGACAAGGTATGATAACCTCAGCTATTTCATCAATGCTGTCTATCTTCTCCAAAACATGTATAAAAATTGGTTTTCCCGCTAACAGCAAAAATTGTTTCGGAATGTTAAGCTGCATCCGCTTTCCGATTCCACCAGATAGTAAAATAAAACTATATTTCTTCATAGTGACCTCCTCGTAAATTCCCTTAATTCACTATTATACCGCTATTCATCCTAAAGTTAAATAGAACATGGTATTATTATCCTATAAAACCAATTATTGCACGACGTGTTCGCGATGTTTTTGCATCATACTGCTTTTATAGTCTCCCTTTTCTTTTTTGCTCATCTTTTTCCACTTTTTAATAAAATTTTCATACATCGGCAGTACTTCTTCTGCTCGTCCAAATTCTTTCACCATCCCATATTCCAGCCACACTATTTTATCGCAGAACTTTTTCATTTGCCCTAAGGAGTGACTGACAAAAATCATTGTCTTGCCTTCTTTTCTAAATTCTTTCATTTCTTCTAAACATTTTTCGGCAAACGCCTTGTCACCGACAGATAGTGCCTCATCAATGATTAAAATATCTGGATTAATATTTATTGTAATCGCGAATCCAAGTCTAGACTTCATCCCACTTGAATACGATTTAACCGGTTGATCAATAAACTTTCCTAGTTCTGAATATTCAATGATCTCTGGTTCCATCTTTTTAATTTCAGCTTTGCTAAAGCCTAGCATTAAACACTTTAGCTCAATATTATCTCTGCCTGTTAAGGTTTCTTTTAATCCAGCTGAGACGGCTATTAAAGATGTTTTTCCATTAACTTCGACGTATCCAGATGATTCCGGTACGATGCCAGCTATAATGTTGGAAAGTGTTGATTTTCCAGAACCGTTTATACCGATAAAACCTAACGTTTCTCCTTTTTCAACTTCCAAGCTGACATTTGACAAAGCATAAAAATCCTCGCCATATTTTTTAGGCGTGATTAAGTCGAGCAGTCGTTCCTTTGTGCCGTTATATAGCTTGTATTTTTTTACTATATTTTTTAAAACAATTGCTTTTTGCATATTTATCACAAACCTTTATAAATAATCAATAAAGTGCCTTCTAAATTTCAGGTGTAGCATCGCACCAAAAGCAAATAATATTAAAACTAAGCCCCAAAAATATAACGTGTACTGCCAATGCACAACGAAGTACCATTCCACCCCAAAGAAAGCAGCACGATAGCCTTCGATAAGATAATATAATGGGTTAAGCATTAAAAGCTTTACAATAAACGGATCCTTTATTATCGCAGAGACAGGCCATAAAATTGGTGATACGTATAAGACCATACGCAGTGTTGCATTTAAGAGCATATGAAGATCTCTTATAATAGTAGATAACGTTGAAGTAATTAAAGCGATTGCAAACAAAAGACAAAACGTTGCGATAATAAAATACAATAATTGTACATAATATATATTTATTGTATAACCTGACAGCTGGAGAATGATTATTGTAATAACGAGCAAAACTAAATGAATGTAAAACTGAGAAAATATGACAATGTTAGGAATTACACTCATAGGGAAATTCATTTTTGATAGCATTTTTAATCTGCTGTAAATAGACTTTGAACCTAAAATCGTTGATTGGTAGAAAAACACCCACAACGTAAAAGCGCCCAATAACCATAAAATAAAAGGAACTTCAAAACCAGGTGCAACCTCCACATCTGCCCGTTGTCGAATACTCCCAAAAACAAACCAGTAAATCAATATTTGAATTGCTGGATTAATAATTTCCCAGGCCATTCCTAAATAGTTGTTTCGATTTTTACTCTTTATTTCATATAAAGACAACCTTTTAATTAAATAAAAGTGTTTGAATTGTTCTGTAATTATAGCGATCAAGGATTTCATACATATTCCCTTTCAAATCTTTATATTCTAAACGAAAAGTTAGTTTATGCGTTATTAAATTATACATTCATGGCCACTAATTGACAATGATAATAAGGTTTTGTACGGTTTTATGAGTAAATAAACGATTCCTTTCAATTTTTAGATATTCGTAAAACAACGGATATGGAGAACTTTTTAAAATTATATACTCGCTTTCTTCGGTCGAGTGGTGAGCTTCCTCGTGTTATGCTCACCGATCTCATTCTCTTCTTTATTTCCGCTGGATTCTCGCCATTAGCTACCGAAGAGGCTTTCTTGTTTTCCACAAGCTAATCCGAAAACCTAAACTTCTAAACTGCTTCATGTATCACAAGGTTCCTCCTTCATCACCGCAAAATTGTAAATTGGATGTAAACGGTATATTAAAATTGTGTAAATATATGGTATTATAAATGTATAGGATGAAATATCTCACATTGAAGGAGAATTTCAAATGAAAAAAGTGATCACATACGGTACGTTTGATCTAATACACCCAGGCCATATTAATATACTGAAGCGTGCAAAACAATTAGGCGATTATCTGATTGTGGCGCTTTCTACAGATGAATTCAATTCCAAGAAAAATAAACAAGCATACTATAATTATGCGAACAGAAAAGTGATACTGGAATCTATTCAATATGTAGATAAAGTAATACCTGAAATCAGTTGGGAACAAAAAATTGAAGATATACGAAAATATAATATAGATACCTTTGTAATGGGCGATGATTGGGAAGGGAAGTTTGACTTTCTCCAGAAGTATTGTGAAGTTGTCTATTTGCCGAGAACAATTGGAATTTCTACTACTAAAATTAAAAACGACTTACACATGGTGCACAATGGCTAGAGAGCTATCCATCACCATTTATCTTTTTGTTTTTCGTACCTTTTTCACTCTTTTTAAGATGTTTCCATTGAAGAATAAAACTGTTTGCGTTGCTTCTTTTGGGGATAATATTTTCTATACCGCTCAATCATTAAAAAACGATTCCCCCGAAGAAGAAATCGTTATTTTAAAAAGCTCAACATGTAAGTATCCCTTTAATAAATCGCTCGGTAAAATCATACCTTTTCAAACTACACGTCCGATTGCTTTCTTACATTCTATCTATCATCTTGCTACTGCTCGTACTATTTTAGTAGATAACTATTTTGGTTTTTTAGCTGTTACCGCCTTCCGTGAAGACGTTACGTGCATTCAATTATGGCATGCAGCAGGAGCGATTAAGCAGTTTGGTCTAAAAGACCCTTCGACAAAAATGCGTAGCGTAAAAGCAAATGAGCGATTTCAAAAGGTATACGACCGTTTCGACTATGTAGTCGTTGGTTCTGAGAAGATGGCAGGAATTTTTGGCGACAGCTTCGGCCTATCTCATGCCTCTATTTTACGTACAGGAATCCCTCGGACAGATGTATTTTTCAATAAACAAAAACAGCTTGAAATCGTTCAGCAGCTTTATAGAGCGTATCCAGCACTTAATCAGAAAAGGAAAAAAGTCATTGTTTATGCCCCTACCTTTCGCAAAGATGGAAATCATCATTTAGAGCTAGAGCTAGAAATTCAAAAGTTATATGATGCATTTTCAAATGAATATATATTAGTTATTAAACACCATCCATCCGCAGCTTATCGATTAAACGAAAAGTATTCAGACTTTGTATATGATGTATCCGATTATTACGATATAAATCACTTCCTATTTATTACAGATATATTAATTACCGATTATTCATCGATTCCTTTTGAATTTGCACTATTGGAAAAGCCCATGATCTTCTATGCGTATGATATGGATGCATATAAGAAATCAAGCGGTTTGATTGCTCAATATGAAAGCATTATGCCTGGCCCAGTCGTATGTACAACGGAAGGAATTATTGAAGCTATTAAAAAGAACGAATTTGACCGCGAGACAATTAAACGATTTGCGAAAGACTGGAATGAATATTCACGCGGGAAATCGAGTGAGAATTTGGTACGATTTCTAACCGCTACTGAGGAACAAGAAAGAGCCTTTGGATAACAATATAGGTTGGATTTGGTCACCCACATTGTAGCAGGGTGACTTTTTTATTTTAAATGTACTCTTTATACGAGCTATATTTATATGCTTAAATGAATTTGTCTCTTAAACCATTATCGGTGCAATTCGACAATTGTAATCATTTTTTAACAAGTATCGTGTTATAAATATGGTAGTATCAAAATCAGATTGCAATAAACTACAAAAAAAACTATAATTATAAAGATGCATTATTTCCGACGCATAACGTTTAAAGGAGTTTATACTACACATGAATCGTAAAAGAATGAGAGTCGTAAAAAAAAGGAAAAGACGAATTCGCCACGTTCTTCTTATTGTAATTATATTATTTTTATCATTACTCGGATTTGGCGCATATCTCGCATATCAAACATACCAGGCGGCAAGTGATTCTTATGACGACCTAGGTAGAGATAAATCGGATTTGAGGGATGATCAAGTAGCAATTAGCAAAGACCCTATTTCAATTTTATTAATGGGTGTGGAAGATTACTCCTCTGGAGGGGAACATGGTCGTTCAGATACATTAATGGTTGCAACTTTTAATCCTGATGATGAACGACTGAAATTATTAAGTATACCAAGAGATACAAAGGTTGAAATCGTTGGAAAAGGCAGAGAAGAAAAGATTAATCATGCCTACGCATACGGTGGTAAAAAAATGACTATTGATACTGTTGAAAACTTTTTAGACATTCCGATTGATTACTATGCTTCTGTAAATTTTGATGCTTTTAAAAATATTATAGACACGCTTGGTGGTGTTAAAGTTGAAGTACCCTTTAACTTTGTACAATATAGTGATGATGAGCCACCAATAAGATATAAATTTTTAAAAGGAGAAATGGAGCTAAACGGTAGTCAAGCTTTAGCATTTGCACGAATGAGAAGTAAAGACCCTCGTGGTGATATTGGAAGAAATGATAGACAGCAGGAAGTCATACGGGGAATAATCGATAAAACAACGTCTTTTGGAACCATCAGTAAAATTGATGATCTCGCTAAAGTTATAGGACAGGATACTGAAACTAATATGAAAATTAGTGAAGGTATATCATTCTTCAAATCCTATTCAAACTTTAATGTTAGTAGTATTGATAAATTAACATTAGAGACTTATCCAGAAACTATTAATGGTTTGAGTTATCAAATAGCAAAAGATGATTCTTTAGAAGAAGTTATAGCTACACTCAAAAAACATTTAGAATTAGATAGTATATCTAATCCGAGTCAATAATTAATATCGCTTCCAATAAAAACACGCAAATCCTTTTGTTTTTATTTTGTCGTTAAAACAAGTTTAACAAATTTTGGAGTTTGCGTATTTTTATTTTGTTGAATTTTTTCTATACCACAACATATATTTTAGAGCCAAAAACGGTTGTGTTTATTTTATATAAACACAACCGTTTTTTATTCGAGTCTGGTTATGTGCCAGCTTCTTCTAATTATTTATAAACTGGGATATCAAGGTACAACGTATATGAATCTAACTGTTGATACAAGTTATACATTGTATTGACTTGCTTTGAAGCCCATCCAATATCTGTAGCATATTGTTTACCGTATCTGTTGTTATTAGCCATGAACTCAGGATCCCAACGCATTTTATATAGTGTGTTTTGTCCTTTTTTAATATATCCATTTCCAATAAACTTAGCGCCACCAACAATTGCTTTATAAGGAGTGTCCCAACCTAACTCATAAGCTTTTTTTGCACCACATGTTACGGGACAGCTATCATTTGCGCCATATCCGTACATATTATAAACAGTTGTTCCATTATATTGAACGCCTTGAGCTAAGGTTGAACTACCATGACCAGTCTCTAATATAGCATGTGATACTAAATATATATCATTTATGCCATGTATACGACTAGCATCTATAAATGCTTGTCCTTGCCCCGCTAATATTCCCTTACCTTTTAAAAAGTTATTCAAAATTGATGCAGAAACGTCACTTCCGCGTGCTAAATCTAAGAATTGAAACTTTTGTATACTGTCATTTAAAAAATTAAGTGGATCTAGATAATAAAGTGTATCTGAAGGACTGGCATTTACAGTGAATCTACTTTTTGAAAACTCAATTTCATACCATCCATTTATTTCTCTTATTATCTTTACTTTATTTCCATTTTTCAGTTGACCTACTACCCAATAATCCGTGCTAGGTCCACCTCTCACATTCAAAGCACTAGCTGTTACTTCGTTTTTATCATTAATAAAATCCTTTGAAACATAGGTTTTGTAATTATTAGTTGTTTGTGGATTAGCTTCTAATTGAATTTGTAACGCTTCATCTAATGTTAGGTCGTAACTTGTGTATTTTTGTCCTATTATATCTAGGTTAGATTTACTTACATAACCAAGACGACCGCTAACATCTACCAATACCCAATCGCCAATATCTGATATCATCGGATAAGTAACATCTTTATATAGTGAACTAAACTGCTTCAATCCAGTATCTGTCTTCTCATAGACAGCTACATTTATTACTGGCTTAAATAAAGTTTTACTATTTTCAAAAGCGGTATTTATATTTTTTATTTTCCAACCATCACCTGGCTTAGTATATACCTTTCTTACATATCCAATATCATTTCCGAACTTAATAACATGATAACCGCCCGTATCACTGATTCTAGGAAATACCTCACCTTGATCTACCGCTCCTACTGCTATTAAACGGTTTTCTTTTTTTATATAGATGGCCGTTCTAGTGGTAACTTCAAAATACTTATCATTCGCAGTGAACTCTGAAACTACGTGTTTTTTATTAACATAGCCAATTCGTCCGCCTAAATCTACTAAATACCAACCACCTATATCTGAAATTAGTGGATAGGATACTCCTTGATACAGTGAGCCAAACTGCCTCAAACCATTGTCTGTTTTCTCATAGACTGCTATATTTAATGACGGTTTAAATAGTTGTTTCGTATTTTTGTAGGATTTGTTTAGATTATTAATCTTCGACCCATTACCCGGTTTTGTATACTCTTTCTTTACGTAACCTACCGTGTTTCCAAACTTAATCTCATGGTAGCTTCCATAGTCGCGAATACGTGGAAATACTTGCCCTTGATCTACCGCTCCTACCCTAGTAGAGCTATCTCCTGCTTTCAGATAGATAGCGGTTCTTGTAGTAACTTCAAAATACTTATCGTTCGCAGTGAACTCTGAAACTACGTGTTTTTTATTAACATAGCCAATTCGTCCGCCTAAATCTACTAAATACCAACCACCTATATCTGAAATTAGTGGATAGGATACTCCTTGATACAGTGAGCCAA
>NZ_JBPYCS010000030.1:0-32161 GCF_051846935.1 Virgibacillus sp. W0430 | reverse complement strand
AGTAATAAAATGATGTTAAAATAATTTTACATATATTTTTTCATGTTGGAATGTAAAAAATATCCTTCTATAAGAGAAAAATAGCAAGGAGGTATGAAATGGCCTACATAATAGGGATTATACTGGCTATTATTGTAATAATAATAATCGGGCTAATTTTACGCAAGCGGGTGTATGATGCAGTTGATCGTCACGAAAGCTGGAAATTGGATATAATGAATCGAAATATTGCAGCTGAAATAGCACGAATGAAAAATTTGAATTTATCTGGAGAAACAAAAGAGAAATTTGATGTTTGGAAGGATCGATGGGAATACATCGTGACGAAAGAGCTTCCAGATATTGAAGAATATTTGTTTGATGCTGAAGAGGCCGCCGATCGCTATCGTTTTCCGACTGCTAATAAAACGATTCGAAAAATCGGACAAGCATTGCAGGCGATCGAAGCAGATATTGAAAAAATTATAATCGAACTTGAAGAATTACTGCAAACCGAAGAAAAAAGCCGTAAAGAAGTAGAGCAGCTACAACCAATAATAAAAGAGCTTCGAAAGAAGTTATCGCAAAATCGCTATCAGTATGATAAAGCGGAAGTACGGTTTGACGTCGAGTTAGATGATTTAGAGGAGACGTTAAACAATTACTATGAATTAGTACAGTCAGGTAGCTATACAGAAGCTAAAGAAATTGTTGATCAACTAAATGTCCGTATAGATAATCTTGAAAATGATTTGAATGAGTTCCCAGAAATATATAGACTGTGCAAGCGTGATTTGCCTGCACAATTAGATGATTTGTATGCTGGAGTAAAGCGTATGAAGAAAGATGGGTATCGTGTCGATTATCTTGGTTTTGAAAAGGAAATAAATGAGTATCATAGCCGACTTTTGGACTTTGTTCGGTCGTTAGAAAAAATCGGCTCAGAAGAAGTAAAAGCGGCATTGCCTGAAATAGAGGAAAGAATAAAAGAGATGTATCAGCTCCTTGAAAAGGAAGCAATAGCGAAAAATTATCTAGAAACAAAAATGCCAGGGTACGAGCAAACGCTTCAAGCGTTGTCTGATCATTTTCTACGTACAAAGCAGGATGTGGATCAGCTTCGTGATGCATACTATTTTGAAGATAGTGATATGGAGAAATATTTAACATTAGAAAAAATGATTGACCAGTTAAAAATGCAAGCTGAAGAGCTAAAGGACGATCTAGGTAATAATGAACTTGCCCACTCTGCTTTAAGGAGTCGACTGGAAGAAGGCTATAACCAGTTAGAAATATTACAAGAAGAGCACGAACAGTTTAAGAAACGGGTAAGCAATTTGCGTAAGGATGAACTAGAAGCGAAAGAAAAGCTTACAGAGATGCGAAAGCAAATACAACGCACCCATCGGAAACTAAAACAAAGTAATATACCAGGAGTTCCGACCTATATTTGGAATCTCATTGAAAGTGCTATCGAGAAAAACGATCGTGTGTTTCAAGCATTAGAAAAACAACCGTTAGACATCGCTAAAGTTCAGCAAGCTCTATCTCAAGCGAATCAAGCTGTAGAAGAAGCTACACAAAAGACGGACGTTATGTTAGAGCAGGCACATTTAACAGAACAAGTAATCCAATATGCAAACAGGTATCGTAGCTCTTATCCTCTACTAGCAGCTAAATTGCTTGAAGCAGAGCGGCTATTCAGATCTAACGAATATGAACAAGCCTTGGAACAAGCGGTAGCAGCTGTAGAAGAGGTTGAACCGGGAGCCATAAAAAAGATTGAAGAGAACCAAGCAGCACTTGTGCATATGTAATTAAATAGCGTTGCTAAATATAGTAAAAGACTGTCTTTCGGAGAAGAATACTAATTCATACTTCTGCTCTGAAGTCAGTCTTGTTTATTGTTTTATTGCTGAAGAACAGCCTTTTGAATGTGAGGGAATAATCGTGATCTATTTAGATAATAGTGCAACAACACAGCCAGCAGCATCTGTAATAAAAAGTTTTCAGCAAGTAACCGAGCGTTTTTTCGCTAATCCATCATCCCTTCATCATTTGGGCGGAGATGCGGAAAAGCTGCTGAACAGAGCTCGCGAGCAAGCAGCACAACTGTTACGGGTTAAAATGGATGAGATGATTTTTACTTCTGGTGGAACAGAAGGAAACAATGTTGCAATTAAAGGGATTGCATTCGAACACCACAAAAGAGGGAAGCATTTAATTACAACGGAAATCGAACATCCATCTGTATACGATACATTTAAGAATTTAGAGAAGATAGGGTTTGAAGTTACCTATTTACCTGTAAATGAAAATGGAGTTATTTCTATAACAGATTTGGAAGATGCTATTCGGGCAGATACTATTCTTGTGAGCATAATGCATGTAAACAATGAGCTAGGTTCGATACAACCAATTCAAGCAATTGGTGAGCGATTAAAAAAATATCCTAAGCTTTTCTTTCATGTAGATGATGTACAAGGTTTAGGAAAAGTTCCCTTATCATTAGAAAACATTGATTTATGCACGTATTCCGGACATAAAATACATGGATTAAAGGGCACCGGTCTGCTTTACGTAAGACGAGGAACGAAATTATTTCCACTTTTTCATGGTGGCAATCAAGAATTTGGTATACGTTCGGGCACAGAGAACGTTGCTGGTTATGTGTCTTTTGTTAAAGCGTTACGGCTTATAAAAGAGAGTGAAAAAGAAAAAAGTAAGCAATTATATGAATTACACAGGTTTACTGTAGAATGTTTAAAGAATATAGACGGGGTAAATTTAAACACGCCAGCTAATGCTGCACCGCATATTATTAATATATCTATACCTCATATAAAACCAGAAATAATGATCCATATGTTAAGTGAGGCGAACATATATATTTCAACTAAGTCGGCTTGCTCGTCAAAACAGTTGGATGACAGCAGAGTACTAGCAGCTTGTGGCTATTCTAATGCACGTAAGTCATCAGGATTGCGAATTAGCTTATCCTACCATAATACGAAGCAAGATATTGATGTTTTTATACATGAGCTTAATAAATCGATTAAACAATTAAAGAAAATATAGGGGTAGATCATCATGCAATATGATCATATTTTAATTCGCTATGGCGAAATTGGAATAAAAGGGAAGAACAAGAAAAAATTCATAATTCGCTTACAGGAAAATATCCAACATAAGTTAAAAGCATTTGAAAACGTAAAGGTAAAGCGGACGCAAGGAAGAATGTTTGTACTTTTAAATGGACATGATCCGATGCCAATTATAGATAAATGTAAGGATGTTTTTGGTATATCAAGCCTTAGTCTAGCAATAAAAGTAAAAAATGAAATTGAAGCAATTAAAGAAGCGGCTTTATTTGCATTGGAGAATAGCACGAATTGCTCGACTTTTAAAGTGTCGGTTAAGCGTATTAATAAGCAGTTTCCAATGCGATCCCAGGAAATGAACCATATATTAGGTGGATATCTATTGAAAAAAACGAACAATTATCGAGTAGATGTTCATCAGCCGGACATTGAAGTAAAAGTGGAAATAAGAGAAGAAGCGACATATGTTACGTCTAATATAATTAAAGGGCTTGGTGGATTACCAGTAGGAACTGGAGGGAAAACACTCCTCTTATTGTCTGGAGGGATTGATAGTCCTGTTGCGGGATACTTAGCAATGAAACGGGGCGTACAATTAGAAATGATTCATTTTCACTCACCGCCATTTACGAGTGAACGGGCAAAACAAAAAGTGATTGATTTAACAAGTCAACTAACAAGCTTTGGCAAGTCGATAAAAATTCATATGGTCCCTTTTACAAAGCTTCAACAGGAAATTGTTCGCGTAATTCCTAGCGAATATACGATGACGATTATGCGACGAATAATGCTTAGAATAAGTGAACAAATATGCCAAAAAGAAAACATTTTATCAATGACAACAGGTGAAAACCTAGGTCAAGTAGCCAGTCAAACAATGGAAAGTATGCATGCGATTAACGAAGTAAGTAATTATCCAATTTTAAGGCCATTAATTACAATGGATAAAACAGACATTATTGCAGTGGCAAAACAGATTAATACGTATGGCATATCAATTCGACCGTATGAAGATTGTTGTACGATCTTTGTACCGAAAGCACCAAAAACGAATCCGAAAAGGGAAAAAGTAAATTATTTTGAATCGAGAGCAGATTTTACGGATCTCATTATCGAAACGGTAGATCAGATTGAAACGATAACAATTTCTGATCAACAGGCTTACGACACATCAATGGACGATTTATTCTAAAAATGAAACTAACAACAACTACCAATTAATTAGATGCATGAATCATCTCCCAGCTACACAAGATAAGCGTACCAAGGAGGTGAATGATCATGGCAAACAGAAATAATTCAAACCAATTGGTAGTTCCTGGTGCACAGCAAGCACTGGATCAAATGAAAACGGAGATTGCACAAGAGTTTGGTGTTCAACTAGGTCCTGATACAACTTCACGTGCAAATGGCTCTGTAGGTGGCGAAATCACAAAACGTCTTGTGACGATGGCACAGCAACAATTTGGGGGAACCCAACAATAACTGAATATAAGATGGTTAAAAGGCTTAGTTAGTGCTAAGCAAAAATAAACAATTGCCAACGATTTTAGGCAAGAAAGACGAAAGCCAAAACTAGCTACTATTGATAAAGTGGTTTCGATCATGTTAATGATCGAAACCACTTTCTATTTTGGCGTGTAAATTGATAATAAAATTCTATATCTATATGAATGTGTGGCTCCCATTTGAGCAGAGAATTGCAAGCGTTGTTCTGCATGAAATCTTATTTCAGCTTCAAAAAAAGTTATCCTCTCTCATTTGATAATCAATTTTTGCTATTTCTTAAATACATAAAAAGGAAAAAAATCCACAAAATAATAAAAAGAAGAGGTAGCGATGTGATTGTAATTATTGGAGTACTAATTGGCTTAATAACGTTTTTTCTCTGTTCACGTTTATATGTTCATTGTAATTTCGTATGTACATTAGATGCACAAGTGTTGACAGTACACGTTTATTTTATTCGTGTGCCGATTTACAAAAAAGTAATAACCGTAAATGATAAACAACCTAGACAACAGAAAAAGAATATGAGCGGTCAATACGCTTTCAAATTATTGCATAGGAAAAGTAAAAGAATTTTTCAACGCCTTACACAAATGAAAAATTCAGCTGTCGATTTATTACAAAATATTGAAGTTCACGAGCTTAAATGGCATACAAATATTGGTACTGGTGACGCTAGCTCAACTGGACAAATTGCAGGAAGTTTATGGGGAATTAAAAATATGATGTTACGAGCAATCGTTAAAAAACGAAATACTATCGAACAATCCATTATCTATGTTTTTCCAAATTATACACATGTCATATTTCAAACGATGTTCAATAGTATCGTATCAATAAATGCTGGGAAGGCTATAGCTGTACTGTACCGAATAATAAAAAACAAAAAAAATCATAAAAGGATGTAACATACTGTTAAATACGACTAAGAAAGACTTTACAACGACTATTGTCCATTTACGTAGCAAATGCAGTTCGTTTCAAGGTATTCTACGTGAATAGGAACAATTATAGGCGAGAAAATAAGTCTAACATAATATATGAGGAGGAAAAGTTTTATGGAAGAACATCCTATACAAGGATTAATGACTACAGCTATGGAAAATTTAAAAGATATGATTGAAGTTAATACAATTATTGGAGATCCAGTAAAGTCACCAGACGGAAGTTTAATCATACCCGTATCTAGGCTAGGGGTTGGATTTGCAGCAGGTGGTAGTGAGTTTAACACACAATCGAATGGCGATAGTGAAACAAATGATAGTATGCTTCCGTTTGGAGGAGGTAGCGGTGGTGGTGTTTCAATTAACCCAGTTGCTTTTTTAATTGTAAATGATAAAGGCGTCAATATTATTCATATCGATGAAAATACACACATTTATGAAAAGATGATCGAAAGCGCACCACAAGTAGTAGAGAAAGTTCAACAGTTTTTCCAAAATGATAAACCTGGGAAAGAAGAACGTCCTGGAAATTATGAGATATAGAAAGAATTTGAATGATTGGACAGATGAAAACAACTCCTTCATACTATAAACAGAAGATTACAATTTATTTTAAAAGGAGTGGTGAAAATGGTACAAGTTACATTTAATGGAGATCCAATTACATTAGTAGGGACGGAAATAAATATTGGGGATGAAGCACCAAATTTTAGCGCACTGTCGACAGATATGCAAGCAGTATCGCTAACAGATTATGAAGATAAGGTGAAATTAATAAGCGTTGTTCCTTCTGTTGATACTGGTGTTTGTGCAAAACAAACAAAGCGATTTAATGAAGAAGCAAATCAATTAGGCAACGTACAAATATTAACAATCAGTATGGATTTACCATTTGCTCAAAAACGTTGGACGGAGAGTAATGATGTTCATAGTTTGCAAATTTTATCGGATCATCGCGATGCGGACTTTGGAAAGAAGTACGGTGTATTAATAAAAGAACTACGATTGCTTTCAAGAGCTGTTTTTGTAGTTGATGCAAATAATAAAGTAACGTACGTACAATATGTAAGCGAAGTAACCGACCACCCTGATTATGACCAAGTTCTTGATCATCTAAAGCAGATTATGTAAGTAAGGTCGTTTAATAGTTTTAGATTGGACGAGGAAATACGTACACATGAAATTGAATAAATGCAGATAAAGATGGTTTTGCTTATCTTCTGATATGCGAAACCATCTTTGTGTTAAATTAAATAAGTAATCCGAATATATTTTAGTTCGAAGTATACAAGGGTTTAAAAAGTAGGAAGTGAATAATGGGACTTACACTTATATAACCTAGCTTTCAAATGTAAAAAATGTGTCATTAGACTGCGATGACGAAGGCTGACTTTGTATGATGATTCGTGCTTTTTTTATTACTAAAAACGTAGAGGCAATGTTTTTTAAAGGTAATGTGTACATTTATAAGTTATATTTGGTACAATACGCTTTAGGTATAATGAATGGAGGAGCAAAGATGGAGCAATCAACCGTCGAAAAGTTATTTGAGTGGATTGATACTACAACAACAATGATTCAGGAGCATATGGATGAAACGTATTTGGACAGTTTAATTATCTGTATGGAATTTGCAGTCTATGACGAAATAGCTGACAGTGTTGATGAAGTATTACAACAAAGAATAAAACGAGAAAAAGAAAAGGTATCAAAGCTAGCTTTTCAAACAGACGAGTTAAGTAAATCATTTCAATTAGCTATATTAAAGGGGATGAAGGACTCTACGCAACCACAGCATATAATGACTCCCGACACGATTGCGTTATTAATCGGCTATTTAGCTGAGAAATTAACGAATAGTCGTAATACGATCCGACTTTTTGACCCGGTTTCTGGGACAGGCAATCTACTTACAATTGTTATGGAGCAGCAAAAAAAGGACGTAGAGGCTTACGCCAATGAAATTGACCCAACTTTGCTACGATTATCTATCCTACAAGCGGATATAAAAAGGAAAGAGATTGAATTTTTTCATCAAGATAGCTTACGGCCACTATTACTCGATCCTGTAGATATAGTTGTTGCAGATTTGCCAGTTGGATATTATCCGGATGAAGCGAGAGCAAAGGAATTTGAATTAGGTGTAGATGAAGGGAAATCGTATGCACATCATTTATTAATCGAGCAAAGTATGATATATACGAAAGAAAGTGGCTACTTATTATTACTCATACCAGAGTTTCTGTTTGAAAGTGATCAATCTGCGACTCTACACTCTTATTTACACAAGGAGGCACATATTATTGGCTTGTTTGAGCTTCCTAAAAGCGCATTTAAATCAAAGCAGCATAAGAAAAGTATCTTGATTTTACAAAAAAAGGGGGAGCAAACGAAGCAGCCAAAACAACCACTATTAGTTAAGCTGCCGTCTTTAAAAGATACAGTCGCGATGGAAAATATATTAAGTAAAATAAACGATTGGTTTAGCCATTCTTTTAAAAACAATACATAAAGGAGGAAGTCGAATGGCCCACATCTTAGCAATAAATGCAGGAAGCTCATCGTTGAAGTTTCAATTATTTCAAATGCCGGAAGAAACTGTACTTGCCAAAGGGTTAATTGAACGAATTGGACTAAAGGACTCTATCTTTACGATGAACGTACATAATCATAAACAAAAGGAATTAGGAGATATACCTTCACACGAGGAAGCAGTAAAAGTGTTACTTGAAAAATTACTCGCTTCCAATGTTATTTCATCACTGGAGGAAATTGAAGCTATTGGACACCGGGTCGTACATGGTGGGGAATACTTCAGTGATTCAATTAAAGTAAACGATAAAATCATTTCAATGATTGAAGAAGTATCTGAGCTTGCACCATTGCATAATCCTGCAAATCTTACTGGGATTTATGCGTTTCGTGAATTACTCCCATCGGTTCCGATGGTAGCGGTATTTGATACGGCATTTCACCAAACGATGCCAGAGCAATCTTATTTATATAGTATTCCTTACACATATTATGAAAAGTACAAAATTCGTAAATATGGATTTCATGGAACGTCTCATAAATATGTTTCTCAGAGAGCAGCTGAATTATTACAAACTCCAATAGAAAAATTACGATTAATCTCATGCCACCTTGGCAATGGAGCAAGCATTGCCGCAATACAAGACGGAAAATCGATTGACACTTCAATGGGCTTTACTCCATTAGCAGGTGTAACAATGGGCACTCGTTCTGGAGACATAGATCCAGCAATTATTCCGTATTTGATGGAAAAAACAAAAAAATCAGCAATTGAAATCATCGATATATTAAACAAAGAAAGTGGCATGCTCGCCTTATCGGGTTTCTCCAGTGATCTAAGAGATATCGAAGAAGAAATGCATGACAACCATAGAGCAGAATTAGCTTTGGAAGTTTTTGCTGCACGAATCCATCAATTCATCGGTTCATACGCTGCCAAAATGTCAGGTGTTGATGCGATTGTTTTCACCGCCGGCGTCGGTGAGAATAGCGATATTATACGTAAAAAGGTATTAACTGGTTTGGAGTTTATGGGTGTATACTGGGATCCATCATTAAACAGAATACGTGGGCAGGAAGGTTTTATTAATTATCCACACTCTCCTGTTAAAGTACTTGTAATTCCTACAAATGAAGAGGTTATAATTGCAAGAGACACTGTTCGATTAATGAATAAATAGAGGGGGTCACGTCGTTGTCCGTACAGACTCACAAAAGAAAGCAAAAACCAATAAATTGTCTCGTAATTACGATTAGCGATACTCGTACATTTGAAACGGATAAAAGTGGTAGCTTGCTCGTAACGCTTCTTGAAAATGCAGGACATTGTGTAGCGGATCGTATTATTATCCGAGACAATAAAGAAGAAATAAATCAAATAATAGAAACAAGCGCTAAGAATGAGCAGATTGATGTAATTTTAACTACGGGAGGCACTGGAATTGCTTACCGAGATGTGACTATTGAAGTAATTCAAGGGAAGTTAGAGAAAGAAATAACAGGGTTTGGTGAATTATTTCGTATGCTTAGTTATACGGAAGATATCGGCTCTGCAGCTCTGTTATCTCGAGCGCTTGCTGGAGTATACAACCATACGGCGATCATTGCTCTTCCAGGGTCTTCTGGTGCGGTAAAATTAGCGATGCATAAATTAGTTATTCCAGAACTCACACACATTGTTAATGAAATAAAAAAGGATATATAAAGGCATTTTATTCTTTAGGTGTAATAAAAATATTATTTTGAATATGCTGCGTTTACCGTCGTTGCCATATACTTCGCTTTCAGTGGGCAATGCCTTAACTAACTTAGGAAGTTTTTCATCAATATCGCTTTGAAGGTAATTGTAAAAGTTAAAAAGTAAAAGGAATTGATACTTCTCGCTTTCGTCGATTGGAAGTGATTTATTACGTGAACACAAAAAAACATACTAAACGAGAAAGAACTGCACCGTTGAGCTACGTGTCTACAAACGAGGTGCAGTTTTTTCGTTTGCTTATCGTACGACAAGTACATCACATGTAGCATGCCGTGTGATACTTTCTGACACACTTCCAATGAGAAAGCGTTCAACCGCATTTAATCCGGTCGCGCCACAAACAATTAAATCAGCGCTGAATTCTTTCGCAATATCTTTTGCAATAATAACACGTGGAGAACCGTACTTAATCGCTGTTAAAATAGCTTCAATTCCTTCCGATTTTGCGTCTGCGGCATAGCTGTCTAGCAATTCCTTTGCATGCTGTTCTGCTCGTTCGGACAATGTTCTGTCATAGGCCTCTGCAGTGGCAAACGTTTTTGAATCAATGACATGTGCAATAATAAGCTTTGCATCGTTTCGTTTAACAATATGAACAGCTTTCTTAAATGCCTTTTCCGCCGCTTCTGAACCATCCACTGCAACGATAATACTTTTGTAGTTGGTTGGCATCTTACATTCCTCCTTCATTAATTTCCATACCCTTTATAGTAAATTATAACCTATAATTCGCAAAAATTGGTAAGTGACAAAAGGAATTAAATTAATCACTTGTACATACTAAACAGAGAGGTGATAAAAAATGAACAAGAAAAATAAAAAAAGCGGAAATGCTGTTGAGCAATTTAAAAATGAGAAAAGTATTGACGTCGTAAAAAATCAAATTATGGAAAGCTATCAGGACGGCGTCATCGAAGATCAGTTAAAGAACAACCGTGGGATTGAAACGTTTAATAATCAAAAGAAATAAAATAAATCAAAACGACCATCTGCTTTAATGCGCTAAAAATCTTAAGTCCGTCATTGTCTATAAATTGATGAATAATTATGATGCTTTTTGTATATTTTTTTGTTACAATGAAGGAGCTTAAAGCATAAATACGTATTTTTACAGAAAATTTATTAAAGGGATGGTGTATTGAATGAAAATTGGAGTACCTAAGGAGATACTAAATAATGAGAATAGAGTGGCGATGACTCCTTCAGGCGTTCATTCATTAGTTAATGCGGGTCATGAAGTTTACGTACAAACAGGAGCAGGCTTAGGCTCTACATTTACGGATGAAGCGTATGTTGAAGCAGGGGCAAAGATCGTGCCTACTGCAAAGGATGCATGGGCACAAGAGATGATTTTAAAAGTAAAAGAGCCTTTGGCAGAAGAATATGATTACTTTTATGAAGGACAAATCATATTTACTTACTTACATTTAGCTTCACACCCTGAATTAACGAAAGCTTTAATGGAGAAAAAAGTAACGGCTATTGCTTATGAAACCGTGCAATTAGATAATAATGCTCTCCCGCTTTTAGCGCCAATGAGTGAGGTTGCTGGATATATGGCTACACAAATCGGTGCTCAGTTTTTAGAAAAAACAAAAGGCGGTAAAGGGGTGCTATTAGGTGGTATTCCAGGCGTTAAAAGAGGTAAAGTAACAGTAATTGGCGGCGGTAACGTAGGTGCAAATGCAGCAAAAATCGCGGTGGGTCTTGGTGCAAACGTTACATTATTTGACTTGAACCCTGCACGTTTAAAAGAGCTTGATGAATATTTCGGTTCGAAAGTGAATGTTTTAATGTCAAACCCGATGGACGTTGCTGAAGCAGTTAAGGAATCGGATCTCGTAATTGGTTCTGTACTAATTCCTGGAGCAAAAGCACCAGTCCTCGTATCTGAAGAAATGATTAAGAGTATGTCAGAAGGATCAGTTGTAGTTGATGTGGCTATTGACCAAGGTGGAAACTTTGCAACGAGCGACCGAATTACTACCCATGATGATCCAACGTATGTTAAGCATGGAGTATTGCATTATACAGTAGCGAATATGCCGGGAGCTGTTCCTAAAACGTCGACAATCGGCTTAACAAATGCAACGGTTCCTTATGCATTGCAAATAGCTAACAAAGGGTATGTTCAAGCATCTATTCAGAACCGTGCATTAATGAAAGGAATAAACGTGCTTAATGGGAAGGTTACTTCTAAAGGAGTTGCAGAAGCGTTAGGCCTAGAGCACCATGATGTATCGGAATTACTTCAGTAAAATTGTAAAATAAATGAATAAAATAAATTCATTAAAAATCGATGGGCTGCGTTTAGATGCCCGTCGGTTTTTTTCTATTTCCACAAGTTAAGCTCAACTTAATCTATATCGTGTAATGAGTATGATTAACTTAAAGATCTTTATGTTGGTAGAAGTAAAATTAAAGCGTTCTACAAAAGGAGAATTCACGTCTATTAATGGTTAGAGTGCTCGTAAATGGCTGACAAAATTATAAAAATTACTTCCATTGCTTTTTAAATAAGATAGGCGTATGATAGATTGCGTCTAACTAATCATCACGTTCAAACATTTGGGAGGAATTATGTAATGGAGAAGAAAAAACTCTCTTTTTCATCTTATTTTTTAATCGGTGTTATGTTATTTGCGTTATTTTTCGGTGCTGGAAATCTTATTTTTCCCGTAACACTTGGACAAAATGCTGGGACGAACATATGGATGGCAATAACAGGCTTTTTAATTACTGGTATTGGCCTTCCATTCCTTGGGATTTTGGCGATGGGCTTTTCTGGAAGTAAAAATTTGCAAGAACTTGCTAGCCGCATACATCCGCTTTATGCAGTTGTTTTTACTTCACTGTTATATTTAACAATTGGTCCTTTTTTTGCAGCACCTCGGACAGGAGCTGTTGCATATGAAATCGGTGTTTCTCCATTTATTCATGAGCAATGGTCTCAAGTGGGCTTGTTTGTTTTTACTTTTCTATTCTTTGGCGCTTCATTGTGGTTCTCCTTAAATCCAGCAAAGCTTGTAGAGCGAGTTGGGAAATTACTGGCGCCTGGAATTATTATTTTACTTGCTGTTTTATTAGGTATGGTAGTTATTCAGCCGATGGGTGCAATAGAAGCACCACAGCCTGCGTATGAAACTGGACCATTTTTGAAAGGATTTACTGAAGGCTACAATACAATGGATGCCCTTGCTTCTCTCGTGTTCGGAATAATTGTTATTAATGCGGTTCGAGCTATGGGTGTTTCATCACGTAAAGAGATATTAGCAGCAACTGCAAAATCTGGAATCGTTTCTACTTTGTTTTTAAGTGCTATTTACATAGGCATTGCATACTTAGGTGCTAAAAGTACAGAGGCATTTGGATTATTTGACACTGGTGGACCTGTACTAAGCAGCGCTGCAGCATATTATTTTGGAACAGCTGGCACACTTATGCTCGCTATTATTATAATTCTCGCATGTTTGACAACGAGTATAGGTTTAATGACGGCGTGTGGAGAATATTTTAATACGTTGTTTCCAAAATTTAGCTATCGAACACTCGTTATCTTTTTTACATTTTTAACTTTTGTAATAGCTAATTTTGGCTTAGCTAATATTATAAATTATTCTATTCCGGTGTTAATGTTTTTATATCCATTAGCAATCGTTTTGATTTTATTAACTTTTCTTTCTCCGTTGTTTTATCACGCACAAATCGTCTATGTAACGACGATAACAGTTACAGTTTTAATTAGTATCATTGATGGATTAAAAACATTCTGTTCCATTTTTGAGATGGAATACTTTGGTTGGATGACTCCTATAATAAACTTTTATGACAATGTATTGCCACTTTATAGCGATGGATTAGGATGGATATTACCAGCGCTCGCCGCAATAATAATTACTGGTGGAATTACAAAATGGAAGCAGAAGCTTCTATCATAAAATCTTTCGAAAAATTTCCGGTTCTTTCTTTATAAAGGAAGACCGGATTTTTTATTAGAATGTATGTGTGATTACTTGGAAGAAACGATAGGAACGATCCGTTGCAATTTACTTTATTTGGCAAAAGAACGGTATTTATATTAGCTGCTTCCATTCCTGAATCGCTACATACAAACTCGCAATACTCCTACATCACTTCCCAGCGACCGTAAGCTTGAAGGATCGATGTATATTACTCCTATTAGCGAATGGAACATACGCGACTACAATCTATTAGGATAAGTATGAGTAAAATGTTTGTGGGGGAACAGATGCACGAATCTAACTAGATAATATGTGATCAATTTTACTTCGAACGATATACACATGAATAACACCGTTGATTTTCACTGCAGGTGGATGCTTTCCGCGGGCACGGCTTCAGCCTCCTCGGAAAGCGTAGTGTATATCTACTGCGGTCGGTAGGAATCAATACTAAAATTAACGAATACAAAGAGAGGTTTTTTAACTTCTTAAAATAACACCGACAAATACTTGACTTAATCTTAGGATAAAGGGTTTTAATAAAAAATGGCGAATATGTTAAAATGGCAAGTATAAATGAAAAAGGAGCGATTTCACATGAAAATTTCTTATCACGGACATTCGGTTGTACGGATTGAAACAGATGATAACACTATATTAATGGATCCATTTATTACTGGTAATAGTTTGTGTGATTTAGACGCAAAAACAGTAGAAGCTGATGTTATTTTGTTAACGCATGGCCATAATGACCATGTTGGAGATACGGTGGAGATTGCTAGACGTACAGGAGCTCAAATTGTTGCCATAAATGAGTTAGCGGTATATTTAAGCAAAAAAGGGTTAAATGCGCACGGCATGAATATTGGCGGAGCGTATGATTTTAACTTTGGTCGTGTGAAATTTACGAGAGCTTATCATAGTTCATCGTATGAAGAAGCGGATGGTACCTTTATATATACAGGGATGCCAGCAGGTATTTTACTTACAATAGGTGAGAAAACGATTTATCATGCTGGTGACACTGCGTTGTTTTCTGACTTAAAATTGATTGGAGAAATGAATACGATTGATGTAGCCTTTTTGCCAATAGGAGATAATTTTACAATGGGGCCAGAAGAAGCACTAATTGCAGCAGATTGGATAAAAGCGGATACGGTTATTCCAGTGCATTATAATACCTTTCCGGTAATTGAGCAGGATGGAGACGAATTTGCGCGAAATGTACGGACTGGAAAAGGTAAGGAGTTACTGGTAGGAGAATCAATTGTATTGTAAATAATAAATGGGGGATGCCGCTCCCCCGAGATTGTTTCATTTTCCGCATTTCCCCTCGACCCCCCCTCATAAAAAGCGTGTGACTACACTACATACCAAGGAGATATCAAATGAATGAAATTATCTTTTGCATAGTTTTTTTTATTTTTGGCATAACACTCGGATCGTTTTATAATGTGGTCGGTTTACGAGTGCCACTAGGCGAGACAATTGGAAACGATCGTTCTGCTTGTCCAAATTGTAACCATCCACTATCATGGTTTGAGCTCATACCAGTAGCGGCTTATTTTATGCTACGTGGGCAATGTCGAGCTTGTCGTAAGCGTATATCCATTATATATCCTGCAATTGAACTCAGTACGGGTCTCTTATTCGCGTTTAGCTTTTATAAAATTGGATACGAATTGGAACTGCTCGTTGCCTTGTTTTTTATTTCGTTGCTCATGATTATTTTTGTTTCAGATCTAACGTACATGGTGATACCAAATAAGATTTTACTGTTTTTCTTACCTATATTTATTCTTTTACGTTATGTACAACCACTTGACCCATGGTGGTCGTCCATTGTCGGTGCTGCAGCCGGATTTGCAATTATTGCTTTTATTATATTTGTAAGCCGTGGGGGTATGGGAGCAGGGGATATGAAATTGTTCGGTGTAATTGGAATTGTTTTAGGTATTGGAAATGTTTTGCTTACATTTTTATTAGCATGTATGCTCGGTGCGATTATTGGTGTTATGCTCTTGCTATTAGAAAAAATAGAACGAAAACAACCAATTCCATTTGGCCCTTACATTATACTTGCAGCACTTATATCTTATTTCTATGGCGATCGTATCGTCTCGTGGTATTTACAAATGTTTATTTAAAAATTGGTACAGAAGCTCATCTTCCTATGGTGCAATCATATAAATGTATATATAAGTAGTTTAAGGGAGGTAAAAAGCGGTATGTATCATTATGTTGTTTTGCGTTTATTGCTCGCTTGTTTTTTTCTTTACTTTGCATGGCCGTTTATTCCAAATGCTGTCACAATGGTAGAGCGAATTTTTTGGGGAGGCTGGCTAGGCTTTTTCATGCTTGTTATAGGTGCGAATTTAGCTACACTTTTAAAAATGACTGTACCTCCAATTATGGAACAGAATAGAAAAAATAAAAAACAGACACATAATTATTGAGGTTTTACCGAATAAACTGTATAATAACAGTACGAAAAATGACTAGTACAGTTGAAAGTCGGTGAGTATACCAATGGCAACAAAGCATGAACAAATTATTCGGCATATTATGTCCTTAAGCGTTGGACATAAAATATCAGTAAGACAAATTGCAAAAGAATTAAATGTTAGTGATGGAACAGCGTATAGAGCGATTAAAGATGCGGAAAACCAAGGATTGGTAAGCACAATTGAGCGTGTTGGAACGATTCGGATTGAACGAAAAGAAAAAGAAAATTTTAAACGGCTAACGTTTGCAGAAGTAATTAATATTATAGATGGACAAGTATTAGGCGGCAAAGACGGCCTGCATAAAACTTTAAACAAATTTGTAATAGGTGCAATGCAACTTGAGGCTATGATGCGCTATACAGAGGCGGATTCATTATTAATTGTTGGGAACAGAGTTAAAGCACACGAACTTGCAATCAAGGCGGGGGCGGCTGTGTTAATCACCGGTGGCTTTGATACACTTGACCATATAAAAAGATTAGCGGATGATAAGCAGCTGCCAATTATTTCAACGAGCTACGATACGTTTACTGTTGCGGCAATGATAAATAGAGCTATTTACGATCAGCTTATTAAAAAGGAAATTATTCTCGTAAGAGATATATATACCCCTTACGATGAAGTACATCATTTGTATAATACAGATAAAGTTAAAGACTGGTATGTACTAAACGAATTGACAACGCATGCTAGATTTCCAGTTATTGACGAGAACAGCAAAGTAATCGGAATGGTGACATCAAAGGATGTTATTGGAAAAGATAAACAAATGCAGATTGATAAAGCGATGACGAAAAACCCGCTAGTCGTCCAAGCGAAAACATCATTAGCTTATGTCGCTCATATGATGGTTTGGGAAGGTATTGAAGTTGTACCAGTCGTCAATCAATCCAATGAACTGGAAGGGGTCGTTTCCCGTCAAGATGTTTTAAAGGCACTTAATCAAATGCAAAGACAACCACAAGTAGGAGAAACGATTGAAGATGTGATTTCAAAAAATATTAGGACGGTTGAGGGAGATCCGACAGCCTTTCAGATGGAAGTGACACCCCAAATGACAAGTCAGCTAGGGACGTTGTCATATGGGGTATTAACATCACTTATAACGGAAGCGAGCAGCCGGTTGCTTTTATATCTCAAAAAGGGAAAAATGGTAGTTGAAAGTTTAAACATTTACTTTATTGAGCCTGTTCAAATTGATAGCAAGATTACGATTAAGCCAGAATTACTCGATGCTGGACGTGTATATGCAAAGATAAATATTAATATTTATCTCGATCGAAAACTCGTAGGAAAAAGCATGCTGATGGCACAGTTAATGGACCGTTAGAAGGCTGTTAAGTATTAAGCTCTTTCCATTGTTTACGGTAAAATTTCGTTTCCTTCCAGCCGATAAACAATTGTAGCCCTCCAAGCACCATGAAAACAATCGCTACAAACAGTGAAAATTTAGTTTGATAGAAGATGTATTGGTTTATACCAAAGAAGAAGACAAAGCTACCAAGACATATACGAGATTTCGCATGAAAATATGCTTGCTCCAAGCGATCCTTGGATTTTACAATAGCAACTTTATAGTAAACATATAAAACAATAGAAAGTACAATTATTATTGGGAAAATAACCATTTAATCTACCCCTAGTTCATATTTTTTCTTTCTACATTGTAGCTTGTTTTTAGGAAAATAGCTATAAATTGATTGAGACACACGGATATATAGTAGATAGGAGCGGAAAAATGACGAAACAAAAAATCATCCAACAAATTAAACAGTACGATACGATTATTATTCATAGGCACGTTCGACCAGATGCAGATGCATATGGATCACAAGTGGGCTTAAAAGAAATATTAAAACAATCATTCCCTCAGAAAAAGGTGTATGCAGTAGGAGAAGAAGATTCTGCATTACATTTTTTAGCACGAATGGATAAGATTTCGGATGATTTATATAAAGAGGCACTCGTTATCGTTTGCGATACAGCTAACACCGCCCGAATTTCCGACCAAAGGTATTCATTAGGGAAGAAAATAATAAAGATAGATCACCACCCCAACCACGATCCTTACGGTGATTTATTATGGGTCGATACGAGTGCTAGCTCAACCAGTGAATTAATATACGAATTATACTTAAATGGTGTGCAAAATGGCTTGCAAATGAATGAAGAAGCTGCACGTCTCATATATGCCGGCATCGTAGGGGATACGGGTAGATTTTTATTCCCAAGTACAACTAAAAAAACATTTCGCTATGCTGCAGAGCTTGTTGCATTTCCATTTGATCGTGCTCGTTTATATGGTGAACTGTACACAATATCAGCCGACATTGCCCGGTTAAGAGGGTATATATTACAGCATTTCACGTTGAATAACTCAGGTGTCAGCTCAGTAAAACTAACAAAAGAAATATTAGAAAAATATAATGTAACTCCGATAGAAACCGGAAAGCTTGTGAGTGCGGTGAGTGATATAGAAGGCGTTCAAGCTTGGGTGTTTTTCATAGAGGAAGAAAACCTAATTCGCGTAAGGTTACGCTCAAAAGGACCGGTTATTAATGAATTAGCAGAAAAATATAATGGCGGAGGACATCCACTTGCAGCTGGTGCCTCTGTATCATCATGGGAAGAAGCAGACAAATTAATAAATGAATTGAATGACGTATGTCTTACATACACTCAATTGTAAAAGAAAATAAAATGTGCTAATTTCATCTACGGGAAATTAGCACATTATTTAAATCGTTTAAATGTTTTCATTAGGTGTAAACCAGCAGCCTCCGTTCGTATATTCTAGTTCTACATTTAATTCACTTTTATTAATGCCACGCTTGATTAAGCGAATTAGTTCACTTGACTCGGCATAAACAGAGCGACCCTGCTTTAATTGATTAATTTTTTCATCTCGCATCACTCTTCTATCTAATACAGTCATTAACCATCTTCCTTTCTTTGGAAAGTTCCACGTTAGTATATGTTTAGTTTATATAATAAATACAGGTGTCGCTATAACTTTTGTGAAATATTCAATAAATGTTCAATATTTGAATCAGTTTCATAATTTCTCACCGATATAAGAAATAGGGGCTTTTTGGTTGAGCTTGTAGAAAATGAGAAAGGCTTTCCAACACGAGCGAATGGAAGGTGGCAATTTCAACTGGTTTAGAATGAGGCTGCTGAAAAACTGTCGTTATTTTGAACAAAGTCTTTTTGTTATCCGGCTAAAAACTAGTGTTTGAGGATTATTTCATCGGCCCCGCGTACAACGGAGAGGCTCACCAATTACCCGTGGAAAATGAGTATATTCTATGAGTGGAAATGGTAGAACTTTTTCTTTACCCATTATTTTTTGAATACTCGACAAAGGTTCTAAAATGCAAAAAAAAGAAAGCATCTCCCCAACTCGATTGAAGAATACCGAACGACTTGAGGGAATACTCCGCATAATCATATTTCGACGACCTAATTATTTAATATCCACAATTATAGTATGATGATTAGTTTATACATGCTTGCGTTTAAAATTGGCTTTCGTTCTCTAGAAATTCTGTTTAAAATAAAATCAATCGTAGTAGCTAATTGGAAATCTTGGCCTTTAAAGTAATTTTTACTCGTTTTGAAATTGACAATTTTATCACTTCAAAATAATAAGTGAAGTCATCGATGGAGAATGCTTTGTTTTCAATTGTTGAAATTAATAGTTCATCATTTTCTGAAACTGTATGAATATCTCGTCCAACAATATGGTTGATTTCTTCCTTAATTAAAACTTCAAATTGATGTGTAATTAACCGATCAAATCTTAAATCCGTTGCATTTGAGATGGTAATGTCAATTGACTCGATCGTTAGGGCGTTTTTTGATTTTTCATCTAGGTCCTTTTTGTCCTGCAGCAAAGCTTCGTTTTGTGATTCGAGCTCGGATAGCTTGAGCTGAATCTCCAAGTTTTCTTCTAACAATTGTTCATACATCGTTCCATACATTAAAATAAAGATAAAGTAAGATAGTACACTGCCAAATAAAATGCCAACAAAGAAGTACTGCCAGGATTTATTCTTGTAATATGGAGGAATATGCATTAACTCATATCCTCCTGGGTGAGCCAGCTAATAATTGTGACAGCTGTTTTCACACCTCCCATTGCAGCTAGGATAAATAGTACTTGTTTTAGTAAATCCAACGTCGTACCATCAAATAAGCCTTTTTGGAAGTTTTCGATTGCATCAAACGTACCACCAATGGCAGCAACGATCGCCCAAATTTGCAGTCCTTTTGCAATTCGCACCATTGCTGTTAATGGTGCATCACCAGTAGCGAAAGCACCAATACTCCCTATAATAGCTCCACCGATAATTACTCCAAAAGCAATAAAATAACAATGAATAAATGTTGAAAAAAAACGCTCTTCCATACAATTCTCTCCTTACAATTAAAGGGTAAGCGCCGTTGCTACACAACTAATCGTTTATCTATATTTATGTAGAGACTGGACAAGATATGCTTCGGTTTAAGAGGTATGAGTAAAATGGTTGTTGGAGAACATATAAACAATTTGTAGTAATTTGCATTATTTAGTAAGAATATAGCCTTTGCACCAGCTCTGCCTAATTATTAATCGATTAACAATCACTGTACTTCTTAGCGAGCATAGGTTAACAGCAGTATCCGTAGCGGACAAAAATTTAATTAATCAATACAAAAAGGGTATTGTTCAAGCTTTTAAATACCGAACCACAAATACGTGACTTACCGTTTAGAAGGAGAAACATGCATAGTACAGCTTGTTTCGCTATAATAAGAATAGTGATCGTAAAGGTGGTACGTTTGATGTCTTTTACACATTTACAAGTACACAGTGGCTATAGTTTGCTTACGAGTACGATCGTAATTGATAAACTCGTTCAAAAAGCGAAAAATCTTGGTTTTCATTCTCTTGCACTAACCGACGAGCAAGTATTATATGGGGCGGTATCTTTCTATCAAGCATGTCGAAAAGAAGGGATAAGTCCCATCATTGGAATGACAGTAAATGTTTTATATGAAAAAGAGCTTGTATCATGTGTTTTACTTGCCAAAAATAACACGGGCTATTACGACTTAATACAACTAAGCTCCTATATTCAAAGGCAGGAAGAAACACAAATTGAATTCAGTGAAATTGCAAAATATACTAATCAATTAAAATGCATTTTACCGATTTGCACCCATCCATATTTACAAAATCTATTAGAAAAACAATTATACGATCAAGCTCATTTATACTATGCGGAGTGGCAAAAGAAATTTTCAAAAACGGATGTCTACTTAGGTGTTCAACATCATGGATCGGCATGGCAACACGCATTAAACGAAAAAGCAAAGGCTTTTCAGTTACGATATGATGACATTTTATTTGTAGCTTTGAATGACGTGCGTTATTTGGAAGAACGAGATAAAGTGGCATACGATTGCTTGCTTGCAATAAAAGCCGGTGAACAATGGACACATAATGCTAAAGATGAATTGTATAAAAATCGGCATTTACGATCGGAAGAAGAAATGGCTCAACTGTTTGCTCATTGGCCAGAAGTAATTGAAGCAACAGAAATTTTGGCAAATGAATGTAATGTAGAGCTTGAATTTGATAAACAAGTGCTTCCTGCATTTCCTGTAGAAGAACCGATGGATGCCGATAGTTATTTGGAAAAGTTGTGCTGGGAAAATGCAAACGAACTTTTTCAGCCATTAGATCAGCAAGTACGTGAACGACTCGCTAATGAATTAGAAGTTATTCAAACGATGGGGTTCAGTGACTATTTTTTAATCGTAGCTGATTTTGTAGCTTTTGCAAAAGGACAAGGTATATTTGTAGGTCCAGGACGAGGCTCTGCTGCAGGTTCGTTAGTTGCATATGTGCTCGGCATTACAAATGTAAATCCATTGAAATACGGTTTACTGTTTGAACGGTTTTTGAATTCGGAACGCGTTTCTTTACCAGACATTGATATTGATTTCTCTGACTATCGACGAGATGAAGTAATTAATTATGTCCGTGATAAATATGGGGTCGAGCGTGTCGCACAAATTATTACTTTTGGAACGTATGCTGCGCGTTCTATTGTGAGAGATTTAATTAAAACGATGAATATAAATAGTCAGGACGCTGCTTTTATTTTGAAACATATTCCTATACAAGGATCGAAACCATTGAAGGAATACATCGACATGTCGAACGAATTAAAATCGTATATTAAGCAATCCAATGAATTGCGGACGTTATTTTTAATTGCGTTAACACTTGAAGGAATTCCGAGACATATATCTACACACGCAGCTGGAATAGTAATTACAGAAAAACCACTCATTCACCATGTACCGTTACTAAAAGGGGCGAATGAAACATATGTAACCCAATTTGCAATGAATGATCTTGAGGCAATTGGACTTTTGAAAATTGATTTACTCGGCTTGAAAAACTTAACATTGTTAGAGCAAATTATCCGATCCATACAAAGGCTGGAAAATAGGCAAGTTGATCTCGCAGCTATTCCGTTAGAAGATGAGAAGACATTTCACTTGTTACAGCTAGGAAGGACGAATGGTGTTTTTCAATTTGAATCACAAGGTATGAAGCAAGTGCTTCAAAGATTAAAGCCAGATGGATTTGAAGACCTTGTTGCTGTAAATGCACTATATCGTCCGGGTCCAATGGACTTTATAACAACGTACATTAATCGAAAGCATAAAAAAGAAACCGTTACTTATTTACATCCCGACTTGGAGCCGATATTAAGCAAGACGTACGGTGTTCTTATTTATCAAGAGCAAATAATGTTAATTGCTCATACATTTGCAGGATTTACATACGGACAGGCAGACCTATTGCGCCGTGCAGTTAGTAAAAAACAAAAAAATGTAATGGAGGAGCAACGAAAGGCTTTTATTAATGGTTGTTTGAATAATGGGTATCGACATGAAGTAGCAGCAGAAGTTTTTTCATGGATAATGAAATTCTCAGATTACGGATTTAATCGAAGTCATGCAGTCGCTTACAGCAAAATCGCGTATCAGCTTGCATACTTAAAGGCGAATTTCCCTGTTCATTTTTTTGCGGAGTTATTAAGTGGGTCGATTAACCAACAGGAAAAAGTCCACCTATACATTAAAGAACTGCGTGAAAGAAACATAGTCGTAAAACAACCTTCTATTAATTATAGCTTTGGCAGATTTACTGTTGAACGAGATGCAGTACGAATTGGATTATCTTTAATTAAAGGAATTGGCAATCAAGTAATTAAGGAAATTGTTCGTGTGCGGAAGCAAGGTCTATTTAAAGATCTTTTTGACTTTTGTGTTCGCACGTCACCAAAGATTGTTAATCGCTCCGCAATTGAACTTTTAATACGAGCAGGAGCATTTGATGAAACCTATTCTAATCGAGCAAGTCTTTTAGCATCACTTGATCAAGCAATGGAACGTGGAGAATTATTTGGAGATTTACATACACAAGGTAGTTTGTTTGAAAGTATGACCGACCTTGAAGCAGAATATGTTGAAATCGATGATTTTAATCAAACAAAAAAACTGACAGATGAAAAAGAATTGCTCGGAATTTACGTATCAAGTCATCCACTAGGTATTTACCGAAAACAATTGCAAGCGAATGGATATGTATCGATTCAAAAAGGTAGAAAAGGAAACCGGAAACAAAAGGCAATTGTTGTAGTTCAATCAATCAAAACGATTCGGACAAAACGAGGAGATCGAATGGCTTTTTTAACTATCGGGGACGAAACAGATGAAATGGATGCGGTCGTTTTTCCTGAAGTGTATCGAAAGGCGTATCAATTATTGGAGGAAGGGTCCTCGGTGGAAATAGAAGGAAGTGTTGTTGAACGGAACAATCGTGTACAATGGGTGATTGACATGATAACTCTGTTTGATAATTCGCGATTAGAAAAGGAAAGCAACTATCAACTTTTTATTAAAATTTTGGAAAAAAACAGTACACATATTTTACAAGTTATTCAACAGGTGGCCGAAATTTTCCCGGGAAATACTCCAGTTATCGTGTATAATCAAGAGCAGAATAAAACATATCAGTTAGGAAAACAGTATGATGTTGCTGCTGATAAAGAGGCAATCACTTTATTAAAAAAGGAAGTTGGAACAGAAAATGTTGTATTAAAAAAACAAACAGAGGAATGACATAACAATACTTTACAGCAACAATCCATTTGTTATAATTAAATAGTTAAGTGGTCTGATTTATCTGTAAAGTAGACAAAAATGAACTGTAAGTTTTAAAATAAAGGAGCGGTATGTGAATGGCAAATTTAAGAGATGAAGCATTACATATTCATAAAATTAATAAAGGGAAGCTGCAGTTGCAGCCTAAGGTACCGGTACGAAATGCAAACGATTTAAGTCTTGCATACTCTCCAGGTGTAGCCGAACCATGTAAAGAAATATATGATCGAAAAGAAACAGTCTACGATTATACAATGAAAGGCAACATGGTAGCTGTCGTTAGTGATGGCTCTGCTGTATTAGGATTAGGAAATATTGGGCCTGAAGCTGCGCTGCCAGTTATGGAGGGCAAGGCAGTATTATTTAAGAGTTTTGCAGGAGTAGATTCATTCCCAATCTGTTTAGATACAAACGATGTCGATGAAATAGTACAAACCGTAAAATTAATGGAACCTACCTTTGGTGGGGTTAATTTAGAAGATATTGCTGCACCAAATTGTTTTGAAATTGAAGAACGATTGAAAAAAGAAACAAATATTCCAATCTTTCATGATGACCAACATGGAACGGCTATTGTAACTGTAGCTGGATTAATTAATGCACTGAAGCTTGTTGGAAAAACGTTTTCAGATATTAAGGTTGTAGCAAATGGTGCAGGAGCAGCCGGGATTGCAATTATTCGTTTACTAATTAGCTTTGGTGTTCGTGATATCGTTATGTGTGACTCAAGAGGTGCGATTTACGAAGGCAGACCTTACGGAATGAACGAAGTAAAAGAAGAAGTGGCAAAATTAACAAATAAAGATAAAAAAGAAGGATCACTTGAACAAGTGTTGGAAGGCGCCGACGTATTTATAGGCGTATCTGTTGGAGGAATTCTTACTCCAGAAATGATTAAGAAAATGGATGAAGATCCGATCATATTTGCTATGGCAAATCCAGACCCAGAAGTTTTACCGCAAGTAGCTAAAGAGGCAGGGGCCAAAATCATTGGAACTGGTCGATCTGATTTTCCGAATCAAGTAAACAATGTACTCGCCTTTCCAGGTATTTTTAGAGGTGCACTTGATGTACGTGCTACGAGAATTAATGAAAAAATGAAAGTAGCAGCAGCTGAAGCAATTGCTTCTTTAATTGATGAAAGTGAGCTACATGCAGATTACGTTATTCCAGCACCATTTGATCCACGCGTAGCTCCCATTGTGGCCTCAAGTGTTGCACGCGTAGCGATGGAATCAGGCGTCGCACGGATTGATGTAGACCTGGAGAAAATAGCTGAAAAAACTAGGAAACTTACACAGATTGATGAATAACATAAAAGAGCGAAGTTAATATTTGTTTGTTCGCTATGATTTTTTAAAAAGTAAGTATAAAAAGAAAAACAGTAAAAAGGTATATAATAGCATTTATTTATTTTATTCTACTTAGTCTAATGCTTATGTGTATGTGTAGCGATCCTATATAGTGAGAAGAACGGTGTCATTTATTAAATCAAATGGTGGATACGTTTTTCCAATAAAGGAGGAGTAAAGGCTTGCTTAAAAAAATATTTCGAAACAAAAGGTATGCGTCCGTTCCGAATGAACAATCCAAACAAGAAGTACCTGAAGGGCTCATGAAAAAATGCGCAGAGTGTAATAAAATTTATTACCGTAAAGAAGTAGAAAAAAACATCCATGTTTGTCCGAATTGCGATTATCATTATCCATTAAATGCGTGGGAACGAATAAATAGCTTGTTTGACGAAGGGTCGTTTGAAGAATGGGACAAGCGTTTATCGTCCAAAAATCCACTCGGTTTTCCTGGCTACTTGGATAAATTGGAAAAGGACAAGCAAAAAACAGGGCTTGAAGAAGCAATTGTTACTGGTAAAGGTTCAATAGATGGACATTTTACAGCTTTTGCTGTTATGGATGCTAGCTTTCGAATGGGAAGCATGGGTTCTGTTGTTGGGGAAAAAATTGCACGCGCGATCGAGAGAGCGAACAAGGAATCTATTCCATTCATTATCTTTACTGCGTCAGGGGGCGCACGTATGCAGGAAGGTGTACTAAGCTTAATGCAGATGGCTAAAACATCTGTAGCTATCGACCGTTTTTCGGAAGCTGGCGGCTTAATGATTTCTGTTATGACACACCCTACTACCGGTGGAGTTTCGGCGAGCTTTGCTTCTGTAGGAGATTATAATTTTGCAGAACCAAAAGCGCTTATTGGATTTGCTGGAAGGCGTATTATTGAGCAAACCATTCGTGAGAAGCTACCAGATGATTTTCAAACAGCTGAGTTTTTACTCAAGCATGGTCAGCTTGATAAGGTGGTTCACCGTCATGAAATGAAACAGTTATTAACAACGCTTCTTAAGATGCATGAAAGAGGAGGGGTGTCGTTATGAAACAAATACTCGAGTTTGAGAAACCAATTGTTAATTTAAAAGATAAGATTGTAGAACTAAAGAAAATATCTAAAGATAGTGAAATTGATTTATCTGAAGAAATTAGTACGTTGGAAAATAGATTAAGTATTCTTGAAGATGATATATATTCTAATTTAAGGCCTTGGAATCGTGTTCAAATGGCGCGTCATCAGGAACGGCCAACAACACTTGATTATGTGGAACATATTTTTACTGATTTCATTGAATTTCACGGAGATCGTTATTATGGAGATGACGAAGCAATTGTAGCAGGAGTCGCTTTTTATAAAGATAACCCAGTAACGGTGATCGGTCATCAACGAGGGAAGGCGACGAAGGAAAATATTCGTCGTAATTTTGGTATGCCTCACCCAGAAGGCTACCGGAAAGCATTGCGCCATATGAAACAAGCAGAAAAGTTTCAGCGACCGATTATTTGTTTTATTGATACGAAAGGAGCTTATCCAGGAAAGGCAGCTGAGGAACGTGGCCAAAGTGAAGCAATCGCAAAGAACCTCGTCGAAATGGCTGGCCTAAAAGTTCCGGTGGTTTGTATCGTAATTGGTGAAGGCGGAAGCGGGGGTGCTTTAGGGCTTGGAGTTGGCGATCATATACATATGCTTGAAAACTCTACATATTCTGTAATATCACCTGAAGGTGCTGCAGCGTTATTATGGAAGGATGCTAGCCTAGCTCAAAAAGCTGCGGAAACGATGAAAATAACATCTTATGATTTAAAAGAATTCCGTGTAATTGATACAATTATCCCTGAACCAAAAGGGGGCGCACATCGAAACATAGAGGCGCAGGCAAAGGAAATTGATCAAGTGCTAGAGCAGTCTTTGCATACTTTAAATAACTACTCAGTTGAAGAGTTGTTGGAAAAAAGATGGCAAAAATATAGTCAGATAGGAGATTATACAGAGTCTGAATAGTTGTGTGTACGTATAGAGGTTGACTGGTGTCAGCCTCTTGATTATTCTATTACAGGGACAGAGTTAAACAAAAACGGGGTGAAAATATGAAGCGAATAGCTGTGTTAACGAGTGGTGGCGATGCGCCCGGTATGAATGCTTCTATCCGAGCGGTCGTTCGTAAAGCAATATATCATAGTATAGAAGTATTTGGAGTGTATAATGGGTATCAAGGGCTAATCGAAGGAAATATGCAAAAAATGGAGCTCGGTTCAGTAGGTGATATTATCCATCGTGGAGGAACGATTTTACGCTCAGCTAGATGCGAACAATTCGTAACAGATGAAGGTCAATGGAAAGCGATCGAACAATTGAAAAAAAATAAAGTCGACGGATTAATCGTAATTGGTGGTGACGGTAGTATTCGAGGAGCGCAGAAATTAACTGAAAAAGGTTTTCTGTGCATTGGAATTCCAGCAACGATTGATAATGATATAGCCGGTACAGACTTTACGATTGGATTTGATACAGCGTTAAACACTATTATTGAAGCGATTGATAAAATACGCGATACTGCTACATCGCACGAGCGTACATATATAATTGAGGTAATGGGAAGAGATGCAGGAGATTTAGCTCTATGGTCTGGTTTAGCTGACGGGGCTGAAAGTATTTTAATCCCGGAATATACAGAAAGCTTCGAAGAGGTCATTGACCGTTTGCAGCGAGGTCATGAACGTGGGAAACGACATAGCATCATTATATTAGCAGAAGGCGTAGGCAGTGGCTTTAATTACGGTAAGCGGATTCAGGAAGCTACGAATATGGAAACGCGAGTCACAGTTTTAGGGTATATTCAACGTGGCGGCTCTCCAACAGCAGCTGATCGTGTCCTGGCTAGCCGGTTAGGGGCTAAAGCAGTCGATCTCTTACTCAACGGAAAAAATGGAAGGATGGTCGGATTGCAACATAACGCTGTAATCGATCACCCAATCTTACAAGTGTTAGAAAAAGAAAACCAATTAAATAAAGAAATGTATGAACTATCGAAGGAACTGTCTATTTAAATGAAGGAAAGGGGTTATCGTTTTGAGAAAAACAAAAATCGTTTGTACAATTGGACCTGCATCCGAGTCAATTGAAACATTAACACGTTTAATGGAGGCTGGGATGAATGTTGCCCGCTTAAACTTTTCACATGGAGACTACGATGAACATCGAGAACGGATTAAAAATATTAGAAATGCTGCTAAACAGACAGGTAAAACGATTGCAATACTATTAGATACGAAAGGGCCAGAGATACGTACAGGGTCATTTATTAATGGCGAGGCCGAAATAAAAAAAGATCAGCCCCTCTCTATTTGTATGAATGAGGTAGCAGGTACGGATGAGCGTTTTTCTGTTACGTATGATCAGCTAATCAACGATGTACATGTTGGTTCGAAAATCTTACTCGATGACGGATTAATCGAACTGGAAGTTGTTTCGATTGATAAAGCGAACAACGAAATTAAAACAAAAGCATTAAACGCTGGGATTATAAAGAACAAAAAAGGGGTAAATGTACCTAATGTAAAGGTGAACTTACCTGGAATAACAGAAAAAGATGCAAACGACATAATGTTTGGCATTGAGCAAGGTGTCGATTTTATAGCAGCATCCTTTGTACGACGTGCTTCAGACGTACTTGAAATAAAAGAATTGCTAGAAGAACATCACGCTACACATATCCATGTTATCTCAAAAATTGAAAATGCTGAAGGCGTAGAAAACATAGATAACATATTGGAAGTAAGTAATGGCATAATGGTAGCACGCGGAGACTTAGGTGTTGAAATTCCAGCAGAAGACGTCCCACTCGTCCAAAAACAATTAATTACGAAATGTAATACGTTTGGCAAACCAGTAATAACGGCTACTCAGATGCTAGACTCTATGCAATGGAATCCCCGCCCGACTCGAGCAGAAGCTTCAGACGTTGCCAACGCAATATTTGATGGTACAGATGCAATCATGCTTTCTGGAGAAACGGCGGCTGGCGATTATCCAGTAGAATCGGTCCAAACAATGAGCAGTATAGCTGTCAAAACAGAAACGGCTTTGGATCATCATTTAATTTTAAAAAATAGATCGAAATCAGTAGATATGACTATAACGGATGGTATTAGTCAATCTGTAACACATACAGCTAAAAACTTGAATGTAGGCGCAATTATTACACCAACCGAGAGCGGTCATACGGCACGTATGATTGCAAAATATCGTCCGAAAGCACCAATTGTTGCCGTTACTTTCTCTGACACAGTAAACAGGCAGTTGTCTTTAGTGTGGGGAGTGTATGCGGTCCAAGGGACAGAAGCGAAATCTACAGATGAAATGCTCGATATTGCAATTGATCGAGGCTTAAGTACAAAACTGTTTCATCGCGGCAGTAAAGTTATTATTACAGCGGGAGTTCCTGTTGGAGAAAGCGGGACGACTAATTTAATGAAAGTACATGTTATTGGGGATGTTGTTGCAAAAGGACAAGGAATTGGAAGAAGAAGCGCCTATGGTCGTGCAGTAGTTGCAACAGACTCAAAAGATGCTATCCAAAAAGTGAAAGCCGGAGATATTCTTGTAACAATAGGTACGGATCGAGATATGATGGAAGCAATTAAGAAAGTAAGTGGAATTATTACAGTAGAAGGTGGCTTAACATCACACGCCGCAGTTGTCGGTTTAAGTCTTGGTATTCCGGTTATTGTCGGGGTTGATAACGCGATTGAAGCGATTAAAGATGGAGAAGATATAACGATAGACGGTGTCACTGGTGAAATCCACCAAGGACATGCAAGTGTATTATAAAAAATGTTGTTGAATTTAAACCCCATGCGGAAAGGGTGAACACCTATGAGGTGGTTAGTTCCTGCTTTAATAGTTGTACCAGCACTTGAAATTGGCGTTTTTATTTGGGCGGGAGGTTGGATTGGCCCATGGTGGGTAGTGGCTTTAATTATTTTAACTGGTATCATCGGGATTGCTTTTGCACGTCAGCAAGGAATAAAAGTGTGGAAGCGGGCGATGGAATCAATGAGCAGACACCAAGCGCCTGGAAACGAAATTATCGACGGTATTTGTATATTGATTGGTGCAATTTTTCTATTTACACCCGGATTTATAACAGACGTTGTAGGCTTCCTTCTCGTACTACCATGGACGAGAGGGTCTTTTAAAGTAATTGTATTGAATTGGCTAACGTATTACATGGCTAAAAATAGAGGGAAAATAATTTATCGTAAATGGTAATACATTATCCTTTTATAAAGTTTCCTATTTGTGTTAGTAATCCTGCTTGATAGCATGCGCCTAAACAAATTAGTATGAGTGGGCTTATTAAAATACCAGCAATTCCCCACAGCTGATAGCCGATAAACAAGACGACTAATGCAAATAACGGGTGTATGCCTATTTGAGAGGATACCATTTTGGGCTCAAGAATTTGACGGATAATAACAATTATTACGTAAAGTGAAGATAAATAAATCGTTAATTCGTATTGTTGATCTAGAAATAAGTATAAAATCCATGGAATAAATAAAAAGCCAACACCAATATAAGGTATCAGGTCGATAATCATAACGATGATTGTTATCGTAAGTACATGCTGAACACCTATAATCGCCAATCCAACAAAAATTAGAACACCAGTTATTAGTACGAGAAGTAGCTGTGCAACGAAAAATCCTGTAAATGCTTTTTTAAAATGCATTGTATAATGCGATATATTTATAAAACCTGGTACGAGCTGGTTTATAAAACCGCTTAATCGCTTCCAGTCTTGCAATATTAAAAAAGTACCAATAAAAATAATTAAAACTATGCCCGCTGAATGGGGAAAAGTAGATAATAGTGCAGGTATTTTTAATAAACTTGCTTGTAAAAAGCTTGTACCGGTTGATGCAATAGTATTAAGTAGCGATTGAAAATAATCTTCAAACGTTGCTTGATATGATGCGTCTAACGAATGAATAAACATCGTAATCTTATTATATACAGGATAAACAAATCCTTCTAACAACAATTGGAATTGGAGGAACAACTCTTTCATATACACCGGTGCTTTTTCTGCTAACATCGTTGACCCTTGGAGCACTTCTGAGACAACGAGTGCTATGATGCTCATAAAACAAATAATAACTAAAAATAATACCGTGCAAATTGCCACATATCGAGGAAGTCTCCACTTATTCTCAATGTAATTAACAAACGGATTTAAGATTATAGAAACGATAATTGCAATTAAAAAAGGGTATAAAAATATAAAAGC
>NZ_JBPYCS010000029.1:0-32793 GCF_051846935.1 Virgibacillus sp. W0430 | reverse complement strand
ATCCGGCACATCTGCATAAGCCCATTTTCCTCGAATAATATAAGTTGCAAATAACATAGCCAACATTTACTTGCCTCCATTCAATATTGTTTGTGATAGTTCTAAGACAGCCATAGCAAGCATGTCATTGTCTTGTTTCAATTTCTCCATGTCGCTTAACTTTTGATTTACCGTTTCTTCTTCTCGCTGTTGTAATTCTGATGCAGTTAATCCTTCTATCCATTCACCGTTAGTAAATTTCGGTTTGAATAAACGAGCATCCCATCCTTTTAAAATAAGGTAATCCGGATCTGCATCGAACGGAAAATTAGAATTATATGTGTCAACTACAAACCCATTACTATCAATTAAATAAACAATCATCTGACCACCCCATTAAATAAGATGCCATCGAAACTAACGATAGTATTAGAACCACCGCCGACCATAATGTATCCGTTTGTTGAAATATGCAGATCGTGTCCTTGTGCGGACGGAAAGCGCATATAATATGAAGGTCTGTAACCTACAGGCAGTCTTGCTACTGGCGATCCCGTTCCTACAGTGCCGTCTTTAATAGATCCTTTAATATATATATAGCCTTGTGTGTCTTCGTAAAAAACTAAATTAGGGTATATTCCTCCTGCGTTTACCCAACCGTTTTGTAACGATAAGGCTTGTGCTCCCAATTGCCTTATAAAACGTCCACTATCTAAACGAATATCAGTATTAAAGTGCGCTGGTTGTCCTCTAGTTGAAGTGAACACAAACCCATTCTTACTATTAAATTCAAAATCATTTAAATTACCTACACCATCCGAACCATGGTGAACACCATCACCATTTACAGTTATACGATCAGTAGTACCGTCAAAATAATGATGCGTTTCGAAGTAGCCTTCACCTTCGCCAATACGCGCTATTAATTTTTTAACTGCTGGCATATCCACAATTGTTTCAACAACACCGTAAAATGTACCACTCGCACCTTCTAAATTACCGGAGAATTTGACATTTCCTTGATCATCAACAACCAGCTTTCCGTTAGCAAGATTTAATGTGACACCCTGTATATGTCCAGCCGTAACGTTTCCTAAGTCTGCACTTAATGCTGATAGTTTTAATACATTAAGTACGTCAACTGTCATTTTAGCGGTGTCCCATGCACTCCCATTCCATTTTTTAATAGCAATTACTTCACCTGATGAATCAGTTTGGAACCATGTGCCATTAACAGCAGGATTACTTGGAGCATTCGGTCCCATGTGTGCTATACCATCTTTTCCAGGTATACCTTGATCTCCTTGGTCACCTTTTTCACCTCTGACTTTATTCCATGTGTAGGAAGAAACGTTATTTGAGTCTGAAGAATTAAAATCAACATACGTACCAATCCATTCCCCTACATCCTCACCATTATTTCCTGTAAATGTAGCACCGCCATCATTACTATATTTGATATGGAGGTAACTTGTTTGACCATCTGCGCCAGCTTCACCCTTAACACCATCAGTACCCCTTATAAGCGACCATTCATATGCTGTATGAGACGTTGGTGCACTTGGTGTTGTAGTGGTTGCTATTCCAATATATTTCGCATTAGTCGGATCAGTTGTCATAGGGTCACCACTTGCATTTTGACTGTAACGAACCCATAAATATGAGTTTGTTCCGTCTTGACCATCTACACCGTCAAAGTAATCGACACCTTTAATAGGCGTATACCCATCTTCGCCTTTAGGCCCTACTGGCCCCTCTTCACCCGGTTCTCCGGGATCACCCTTTACAGCTTTCCACTCTATACCGTCAAACAGTTTCAAAGAGATTGGATCTGATGACGTATCAACCCATTTGTCACCTACGTTAGGATTAACTGGTTCCATTGGTTGTTCAGGGATGATTTTTTCAGCATACTCAACTAATTCAGCTTGACTAATCTTCTGCTTAACTTCTTTTTCAAGCTTACGCCAAATCGAATACACTTCATCTTCCGTAAATTCTTTGAAGTCCCCAAGCTCTACTCGCTTTTGTGATTCATCTGTTATACTTCTTTCTATAGTATGAATACGAGCTTCCAAAAAAAGTGGTGGATCAAACGCTTCATCTTTCGCACGGATGGTATCACCGAAGCGCAATACTTTATTTTTTAGTCCTGGAACATGCTCCAAGACCACCATTTGCATACGATATTGGATACTTGCATTGATTCGTTTTACCAGTTCTCTTTCACCAAGTTTGATTAATTCTGCAGCTGTAATGTCTTGGTCAACCTGTGGTTCGTACACATCGATAATATGCCTACCTTTATGATTCCATCGTTCAAAGGCTTCTTGGTCTTCAACATACTCAATTAAACGTGTACCATCTTCTCTTTCCGGTCCCCAAATCTCTAATTTAGTTACGATTTGGTCTGTTTGTTCGATTCGTTCAATTTCCATGATATCTTTTCCAAATACAGCTTCATAACCTCTGCGATCACCTATACGTTCAAGTAAATCAACGTAACGATAAATCTTACCGTTTTCTTGCTCGATACGGAAATTTAATTCAAGATCAAACTCTCTAGCAATTCGTTTTAAATATCCAAAAGGTTTTACTTTATCTTCAAAGTCGATTGTACGAATTCCAGCGTAAGCTATATTCCCGACTAACCATTCGCTATCTGCAAGGGCAATTACTGCATGCTCTCTTGCTGTTTCAGCAGCTGTTTTATGAGCAGGAAATGTTTTTCCTGTTGTGAGGTCTACCTGGTAACTAGCTACAGTTCGAATTTCTGCAGTTAAAGATGTATTCTTTAATTTACTTACACGATAGATAACAAGCTCTACTAAGCTACCATCTTCATCAGGTATAATTACTCGATTTCGTTTTCCAAGATGCTGAAAATAATGTTTATTTAAAAATGTACGGAATTGGAAAGTTTCCAAAGTATCTTGCATTTTTTTAGTGTGCAAGTTGTCTAAAATGTTTGGCTTGGTGATATCATCAAGTACCTGGTCTGTTTGTCCGTCAATGATGTGTATGATTGACAAGGGATTTCCTCCTTTCTTCTCGGTATTATCTGTATGGTGGTCTAAATTTTAATATTGTATTAAAAGCACCTTCAGGCATTACAACCAAATTATTATTACCTTCTTTTAACTTAAAATACGAAGCTCCAAAATCTAACTTTAAATCTTTTCGTGGTTCTCCATTTAAATAGATTTCATCTTCTACATGGTCAAATCTTATCTTATCGCCAACATCGGCTATATAAGGAATTCCTTCACGTTGATTTAACTTGTACACCTTAATATCGTTAATCTTTTGTTGAGTAGGATTGTATTCTTTAGATGTCGCAAT
This sequence comes from Virgibacillus sp. W0430, assembly GCF_051846935.1. Lineage (NCBI taxonomy): Bacteria > Bacillati > Bacillota > Bacilli > Caryophanales > Bacillaceae > Virgibacillus > Virgibacillus sp. W0430. The sequence goes on along the minus strand of NZ_JBPYCS010000029.1, from coordinate 29,472 downwards.
GTGGACTTGTATTTGGGCAATGTCAGTTCCATACAAGCCTTTCGTATCCTCAAATGCTCGTGTCATCGTGCTATGATGGTTTCCATTTTCATCAATCAGAGCTACATAAGCCTGCCAACGATTATTCGCACGTTGCAAACGTAACATCCCTTTGAAATTAGCCCAAGTAGCCTGACGATTACCATAATCGTTAGCTATTAATAGTCGACCACTTTCAAATGTTCCTGCACGAGCGTTAGCTTCATTGAGTCTCATACCGGTATTCGCATCACGCATGCGAATGCTACCTATAACTTTACTATTTACATCGAGTAGAAATATTTCTACTTTTCCTATTTCATTTGCGTAAATTCCAACTTGTTCAATCAAAAATTCCGCTCTAAAATTGGTTAAAGTTTCAGATAAACTCTTTTTAAGAGACGGGCCATGCCAACCACTACCTGTCCCATAGCCCGTAGCGATAAAAGATGATCCATCACTTACCATCGTTCCTGCAACAATGCCACCCTCAACTTCTGTTCCATTTGTCCAGCCAGTCGTTGTATTACAAGCATCGTGCAATATTAATTCTTCTCTAACAAAAACAATATCATCAACATTAACAGGGCTGCCGATTACGTTGTATTCTTCACCGTTTGAGATCATCGCAAATGTTACAGGCTCAAGTACTTCTAATTCGAAAACAGGTTCTGCTTCTGCTGTGCCTTTGTTTTCGATGATTGCTGTATCTGTGGTAAATTCTTTTGTTTGTTCGGGACCATAAGAATATGGATCAGAACATAAAAATGTAATAATACCCCTACGCTGATCTACAAACTTTTCAAATTCTTCAATGGTTCCTTCAATTTCAGCATAATATGCTCGGCCAGATTCATCATCGAATTCTAAAGGGGCTGCTTCATTAGTAATAAGCCATGATCCTAATTCGTCTTTTAATTGAAGTGCATGTTCATCATCCTTAACGATAAATCCAATCGGTTGAGTAATATAAAGTACGTCAGTATTTTTAGAACCAACATGTGCCCCAGGCATTCCTGGTACATGGATTAATTTATTACGAACAGGAGCAAAAGGAGATTTTTTGCGACCCTGTAATAAATACAACCAAGGTTTTCTAATTCCATTGAACGTTAATGATTTACGCAAACATATCCTCCTCTTCCCTGTCTAATTCTTGTAATTCAGTTACATGACGGTAAGTGTGCCTACTTAACTCTTTACCGTCCACCTGGTTTATCACAGTAGTATATATAACGGCTTCACCGGTCACTGGTACTTGACGCTGATTATTCAACCCGCTAACAATTCGATTAGCTTCACCAGGTGGATTAGCTCCTGTTGCATAGGCTGGCATATTATTTATTGCGCTTAATATTCGTTTCGACTCGTCATGAGTGAATACCTCATATCCAGCTGGTCTGTCATACATTCCTAGGTTAAGTACTTCCCACTTGTTACCAAGTCGGCCAAGTTCAAATCCTTCTTCACCAGCAATGAATGGACCACCTTTATGATGATCTGTTCCGTCTTTAAACCCCGGTATCCTAATGCCGCTTAATGCCTCCGAAAAGCTTGCCCGAATGTTAGACCATCTGCCAGACAGAGTAACTGATTTTGTAACTGATTTTTTAGCTTCATCAGTTATCTTTTTTGCTGTACCCTTATCATCCACTTCAACGTCTTTATCAGTGTCTTTCCCGAGTTCATCCGTTAAATCTTCTGCAAGCCCAATGCCAGTGCCAATTTTTATATTTGTATTATCCTGCTCTATACCCATGTTGAGCATTTCTCTTACTGATAATCCCAACAGTTCATTTTGACGTTGAGTCTTTAAATTCTTTTCAGATTGATAACCGGTTTCATCGTAAATTTGATCACGAATATCAATATGCTTACCGATAGATAAATCAAGTTCCGAAACTTGTTCTTGATACTCACGTGTTTTCTTTTCTTCTTCGGTTGCGTTTTCGATCATTTCTTTTCGTTCGTCTTTTAGCTTTTGGATTCGTTCATCAAGCTTGTCTAAACCCTCGCCTTTTTCAAAATTAATATCGACTTCGGATAAAAGTAAATCAGCCATTCGAGCGTTTATTTCTTCCAGTTTAGCAAGTTCATCTTCGTTTAAATCGATTTTATTCTGGAGTTCTTTTTTACTTTCTTTTAAAAGTTCATAAGAACCGACTAAACCTTCTTCATATAGTCGTTGCCAAAAACCTTGTTCTTTCAATAATTCTATGCGCTCTTCTTCCGTTGTTTTGGAATCCAATAATTGTGTATTTATTTTTCCAATCTGATCCTGGGCCTTATCCCTTATTTCTTCTTCGGTTGATCCTCTTAATTCTTGTACGCGCAACATATCTTCATCTATTTTCTGGATATCCAACTTCAACTGTTTATTTTCTTTTATTATTTTAGCTTCATTTTCCAATGCTAGAAATTGTTCTTCTCTAAGCTCTTGAAGAGACATCTCACGTAACGCCTTAATATATTCTTTCACTGCATCGGTTGACTCAACGACCGCATTGCCTTTGTCACTGAAAGACTTCTCAACATTTGGAGATTGCTCTATGATATCTTCATTCAATTCAATCATCTTGTCGATCTGCTCATTACTAAGGCCGCTTTTTTCTCTTAATCTCTCATATTCATCTTTTAATTCAGCTACTCGTGCAGGGTTTTGTGTCTTTTCCAGTTCCTTCTGAATGTCAATCATGCGACCGAATTCATCAGTGGTCAGCTTGCTTTGTGATTGTAATTCGTCAAATTTACTGACTAAGTTTTCTAATGCGTCTGCTTCATCCCAAAGTTTATCCGCTGTTTCAGTAGATACATCGTGTAATTTATCTTTATCTTTTGTTAGTTGATAAACACCAACCCCAAGTGCGCCGATGGCTAAGGTTGCTAGAGCAACAGGACCAGTAGATACGCCAAGTAAACCAATTCGACCAGCTAAACCTGCTCCTCTTGCAGCTCCTATCATTTTTGATGCGCTACCACCGATACGTAGAAGACCACCAACAGCAGTAGTCATGTTTCCAAGTATTAACGCTGCTGGTCCAACAGTTGCAGCAAGTCCTGCCATTGTGAGTATATTTTTTTGCGTATCTTTGTCGAGTTCTCCAAATTGACGTGCTAAATCAGTAGCGTATTTAACACCATCTGTGAAAACAGGCAGTAAGTTTTCAGATAAAACAATTCCAGCTTCTTCAGCGGCAGACCTAAATTCACGTAAAGCGCCTTTAGCGTTATCCTCCATGATTTTAGCCATTTCAGATGCTGCGCCTTCGCTGTTTTCAAGCTCTTTCGTGTAGTTCTCCAATTCTTTCGATCCACGATCTAATAACGTAGACCAACCGGCTGTAGATTCTGAACCAAACAAAATAGCAAGGGACGCTGCTCTTGTTTTCGAGTCCATGTCTCCTAAACCTTTTTCAAGTTCAGCAACAACATCGTGCATTTCTTTCATGTTTCCATCGGCATCAAATACATTAATACCTAAATCTTTAATTAAACTTGCTGCTTTACCAGTAGGATTAGCAAGTCTTAATAATCCTTGTCGTAATTGTCGACCAGCTTGTTCACCTTGGATTCCTGCATCACTCATAAACCCAACGGATGCAGTTAATCCTTCAATTTCAAGATCCAACGTAGATGCAATAGGTGCTGCATATTTCATTGCTCCACCCAATTGTTCAACGTTTGTATTTGCTGTTGATGCACCTTTGGCAAGTACATCAGCAACTCTTCCGGCTTCTCCGGCTTCCATGTTAAACCCACTAATAATATTAGATGCTATGTCAGCTGCTCGACCTAATTCCATGTTGGATGATGACGCTAAATCCAAAAGACCTGGCATTGCGCTTAATACTTCGTTAGTTTCAAATCCGGCCATCGCTAGGAACTTTTGACCTTCTGCTGCTTGAGTTGCAGAAAATCTAGTTTCAGAACCTAATTCTCTAGCTTGGCCACTAAGCTGTTCAAATTCTTTACCAGTAGCACCACTTATTGCCTGAACTTCGGACATACCTTCTTGAAAATCCATACCCGTTTTTAATGCCGCTGCGCCTAGACCTAAAATTGGAGCAGTAACATACATAGACCATGATCGACCGAATGAAGTCATTCCTCGACCGATATCTTGCATTTTCTTTCCAGTCGCATCCATATTACGACCTAACTGCTTCCATGGGTTTGTTTGTCGTTCGATTTCTTTAGTAATGCCTTTTAGGGCATTTTCCGTTTTGTTCATTTCAGCTTTAGCTTTTTGATAAGCTGTGTTGGCTTTCTGAGTTTCTTTCGAATTATCACCGGTGGATTTACGGCTTTCTTCATAACGCCGTCTTAATTCTTCGACTTGCCTTTTTTGCAGTTGCAATGTTCTGTTAAGTACATCAGATTTTTTTCTTAGCTCGTCTACCCCTCGAGCAAAACCAGTTCCGGAAGAGGTAACGGCTCGTTGTTCTTGTTTCAAACCTTGCAATTGTCTATTAACGCCTGCCATTGACTGCTGAAATTGGGCTGAATCAAGACTTATTCTTGTTTTTAAATCACCTACATTAGCCATTGCTACCTCCTCCTAGAACAATTTGATCTGATCAATGTAAACTTTTTCTTCTTGGTACAAACTAAAATAAAAATGGATGTCCATCTCGTCTAATTGACCGAGTGTCCATCCATTCTTTAGTAGACTTCTATAAATTTCTTTTAATTGTTTCAATCGTTCTTCAGCATGTTTGATAAGGGAAGCTTTAACCTCTTCAGGAGACCTTACTTCCCCTGTTCGTTTCCCTTTTCTTTTTTTGGGACTTCACCAGTCCTAACATAAGAAAATACATCAAGTAACGTCTGAATCAATTCGTGTGAAGGTATGCCATCATAAAACTCATCAACGGTAAATTGATTATCAAATACGTTACAGACAAAACCTACAACTTCGTCGTAATCATCAAGATTCATGTCTGTATAATCAATGGTTTGATCGTATTCTAGTAATTTGCGATAAAATCTAGCAGATACAAATGATGTAGTAAATATTTTCTTTTTTCCATCAATCAGTAAAGTAAGTTTCATTATTTACCTCCTAAATCTCCGGTGTTTCTTCATATGGAGCATCAAACCAATTATCAAAAATAGTTTTGTCTGTAATATCTGCATCATCTTCATCCGCATCGTGTCCGTAGAGTCTATCAGAGTCCCTACGAATGAATCTGCCAGTTGTCGTCGGTGTTTGAAAAGCTGGCGTTTCTTGCTTAGTTTCATAGTTTCGTTCAGGCGGAGTAAATTTACCTTTATAAAGCACAACATAACGATAAGCGCCGTTTGCCTTTTCAGATCGAAAAGCTAAAGCTCCATATGGTGGTCGATCATCTTCGCTATCAGCCAATAATCCATCACTATTAATTTTCTTTCCATACATAACTGACTGCGCCTCTTTGGATAAGTCGTCCGTCTGGACAGTCACTGTTGTCGCCCCTCGAGCTTCCGCAGTTTCAGCTACACCATCTTCAGCTCGTAATTCACCTGTATTAAAACTTGGTTGCACATTAGCAGTCATGGCTTTCCCAATTCGAACCCCTGCATCATACGTTGTTCCAGTATCATCATCAGATGTTATAGGGAAAAAATAAATATCTCTTAATCCAATAGTAGCCATACATTATTCCTCCTCAATAAAATAAAATCGTAATATTTTGTGATAAAACTTTGTGTCGGTTTCATACCGTTGATCTTCAAAATTCTTTTTAAAACCCGCTTGCTTCATTGCATCCTTAATGTCTTTTGTTAATTGGATATAATCCCATTTAGTAAATAAGTCTAATTGGACATAATGAGTGATGTACTGCTCCTCATCATCTGAATCAAATTGAACTTGGGGCAAAAAGAAAAAGCGAATGTAAGTGTCATCGCTTCCTGTGTAATCTTCAAATGCAACTTCTTTCCCTAGTGGGTTCAATGCATCAAATATTTTTTTATTCATAATGCCATCAACCTTTGACGTATTTTATAAGCCATTGCATTTTGTATTTTAGTTATGTTTTGGTTAAATGCTGGACCCATAAAAGGTTGAGCACGCATTTTCACAGTTCCGTATTCCAACATGTACCCATAATATGCGTGACCTTGTTGATCTACATAAACCTCTACTTCATCACCTTCAACATCAGATATTTCTATATTCATTTCTAGGTTCCGTGTCATTTTTGGAGCTCTTTCTTTTGTTGCTTTTTGCATAACCTTAGCACCTTCCAGCAACGCTTCATTTTTTGCCGTTTCTACACCTTGCTCCATATTTGATAACCTTGTTACCAACTCGTCCATACCTTCAAAATCAAATTTCATTTACTCCACCGCCTTACAAAAAACGGTCATCGTAACGTTTTGTCCATCATCGTTTTCAATGGATTCTATTTCATGTTCAATGTCGCGCCACTTTACTTTCACATGCTTTGGTCTGACACCTTCCACTAGCTTTTTTTGATAACGAATGGTAAATTCTCTGTTATGCTCTCGGTTGGTTTGAGCAGCAGAATAAAACGTATTACCTTTAAGAGTTTTTAATGCACCCCAAGCCTTTGTGTAAATGTCACTACCAGGAATAGGAAAACCATTCTCATTTGTTTTTAATAGTTGGGTAAAAAATAACCGTTGATCTAAATTGCCTGGATTAATTGGTTTCACTTGAATCACCACCATAACAATAGCGCAACTCTCTTAAAAGGCTATCTAAAGAGTGTGGTATTTCATAAGAAGCATTACCAATCCTAAAGGCTTGCCTGTTATCGTACCAATGTTCAACGAGTAAAGCGCAAGCTTGTACAAATTGTTCTTTTGCATCTTCATTTGTTAAATCGATTGCACCAACTTTATTTTTAACACTTATAGTTGCACGCTTATAAAAATTCTTTAAGTCGTTTTCTTCTTCTGAATCAAGGTGATCAATACGTAAATATCGTTTTAACTCGTTTAATTCATCTGTCGTCATGGTCATAAAATCACCTCTTTAAAAGGAAAAGAGAGCGATATTATTCGCCCTCTTCTTCTTCAAATACAGAAAGTAATTGCTCAATATGTTCAACAACGCCTTTTCTGTTTTTGTTTTCCTTCTCCTCTGCAAGAAGTTTCGTTAACTCCTCTTGATCCAATTCAGCAACATTCTGTTTTACGGTTTCAACGTTTCCTTCAAGTCGTTCATCCGTGACTTTTTCTTCAATAATTTCACCTAGATAACCTTTACTTTTAATTTCCATTACTCGACTTTCGCTGCTTTCATACACATCATTAGCATTATAATATTTTTTAGTCTTCTTATCACGGAAACGTTTAATTACTTTAGCTTTCATTTTCAATCAATCCTCATTTCATTTTTATTTTTTTATACTTCTGGTGCAGGTGTGATATCAATTTGCGTGTAAACTACAGCTTCATTATCCCAACCAGTAACATCTTCTCGAACAATAGCTCGGAATTCAGTTGTATTACTTCTCCATGCTTCGCCGCCAACTTTTGTCATATCAATTGATACTTGTTGACGATCCCAAAGGACAATCGCTTCATCTAACACACCAATTATAAATGGTGCCATTTTTGTTCCTGCACCTTCATCTACTACACTTGCAATTGTTTTATTTGATAGAACAACTACAGGACGACCATGCAATAATTTACGTGTGCTGTTTTGTGGATCTGGTTGTAATAAAGGGCGACCATTACCATCTTCTAATTGATCAAGGTAGTTAAAACCATCTTGATTAGTATAAATACTAGCTTCTAGAGAGAAGGCTGGATCTAAAGTAATATTAAGTGTCGTTTTAATCCCTTTATGATCATCAAGAGTTTCTTTAGCAAGTGTATCTACTTGTTGCAAGATTAAATAATTGTCAGTTGCTTTAGATTTTTTCGAAATCCAACGAATCAAATAATCCTCCAACGCTTGGTCTGAATCATCCAGTACGCTATTAGGTACAGGAAGGAAGCCAGCACGATCTTCAATATTGTACGGTAATCGATCAAATTTAGGAGAATCGATTTCTTTCATATCATTCGGATCACCATATTCTGATAATGGTTGTAAAGGCGTATGTTCCGCACGACGTTCTAAAGTACGAGCACCTTTATTTGTAGAAACAGGAACTACTGTTACATACTGACGTAAGTCATCAGTAGTATCACGAAATTCGTTAATACGGGTTTGAATATCCTCTGGAATAATATAACCGCCATCTTCACCAGTACCAGATGAAATTTTAGCTTTATATTTTTCCATAACATCTAATTCATCGCTAGTTAAGGACTGCCCACGAACTGCCTTAAAAAACAATGCTTTATATTCTTTGTTTTCGTCCTGCTTTGGATCTGGCACCATTTGCGCTCCGTTATTATTAACTCCAGGAAGTTGGATGTTTTGAAAGTCTTTTTGCAACGCTAAAAAATTATCAAGTTCACTCTTTTTGGCTTTTGCCTCACCCAACTTTGCGCGCGCTTCTTCTTGCTTTCCTTCATCCATTAGTGCCTGTGCTGCATCTTTTAAATCAGATACATCTTGGCGCAATTCACGCTCACGATTCGTCATTCCAGCGCTTCCATCGGCAAATACACCTTTAACTAATACATTTTTCATTAATGAATTTAATGCTTGTTTAAATTTTGTCAATTTAATTCCTCCCATAAAAAATAGACCTATAAATTTAAAAGGTCAATTTCATTTTGTAATTTAATTTTTTCTAATTCTTCATCCGTTTTTTTAGCTGATTCCCAATCTGCAATAAACTGATTTTTATCCTTGTCATTCATTTTCGGAATGATTAGCTTATCTTCTTTCAATAAAGTTTTAGGTACATTCTTAAAGTTTTCCAACAAATGACTTGCGCTAGCCGTCACCTCAACAGCTTTCGTAATTTCAATGTTGAAATACTTTGTCGCTTCATCAGCAGTAAGCCATGTTTCATCGTTGACCATTTGTTTTACTTCTTCAACATCAACTCCCTCACGTAAATTTTCTTCATACGCTTGCATTAAGCCACTTTCAATAGTATCGAGGTCATCAGCAATCTTACGTAAATCGTTCGCATTACCAATAACCCATGTGAGAGGTTTGTGAATCATCATAAAAGCATTAGAAGGCATATAAACCTCATCACCCACTAGAGCAATGATAGATGCCATTGAAGCAGCAACACCATCAATATGAACAATCTTTTTAGCTTCGTTCCGCTTCAACATGTTGTAAATTGCCAAACCAGCAAAGACAGAACCTCCTGGACTATTGATATAAATGTTTAATGTTTCAAGTCCATCTACTTTTTCTAATGAACCTTTCACGTCGTCTGGCATCACATCGTACTCATCCCATTTCCAGTCAGTGTTATCTACAATTTCACCATAAATATAAAGGTCGGCCGATTTGTCGGTGAGGTTCTTTACTGTCATTAGATTTATATTTCGGTTAATTGGTATGACACTGTTATAGATTGGATAGTGTAGTTTTCTTTTAATCATCCTCACCTCCTTTCGTTGCTCCTGCTTTAGCAAGTTGATATTCGTCTGCAATATCAATAGAAACATGATTTAAATCAACCCGATGTACATCTCCACCTTCAATAGCGTTTCGATCTTCTAGTTCTCTGACCTCATTCAAATTATAGGCACCAATATCAGTCATAGTTTTATAAAATTCTGCTTGCGTTTTCTTATCTGCTCTTAATAAACTTTCTAAGTTGAATTTTAAATAATATTTTTGTAATTCTCTTTCAGTAAAAAGTCCAAAACTTTTTTCTTCTTCATATTGCTTTAAAATTGGACTCAAAGTATTTCTGATAAAGGATAGGTTTTCATGTTCTATATTTGAATGTGTTGCTCTTTCCAATTCGTTAACCATATGAAGTGGAACATCAAACATTGTGGCAATCTCCGCTTTATCAAATCGCATAGATTCAATAAATTGTGCATCTTTAAGTGGCATACTTATGTTTTGAAATTCCAATCCCGCATCAAGAATAGCCACTCTTTGAGCATTGTTTATGCCCGTGTTTGCTTTTTCCCATTCATCCCGTATAACATTCTTTGCATCACTATTTAGCATACCAGGAATCTTTAAGTAACCACTATTTACAGCACCATGCTTGTAAAACTTACCTTTAAACTTTTGTGCTGCTTGTGAACTTCCAATAGCTTCTCTCGCAACTTGGATTGGCGGTTTACCTTTTATTCCATCAGTAGTAAGTGCTGTTAAATGAATAATGTCATGATAAGCAATCTTTACTTGCTTTCCGTTTGGTAAAGTAGTCACATACCACAACATATTTGTGTCCACATCGATTATCGGTTCTGTTACAGAAGGATTTAACAACCATAAAGACTTTGGTCTACCATCAGCACCCCAATCGATGTTTACATAAGCGTTTCCCCAAGTATTACGATGTGTTTCCATCAAGTGCTTAAATTTAAATGGTCCTTGATAAGGGTTAGGTCTGTCTTCCAATAACTTAGACACAACGTGCTTTTTCTCACGTTCTCGACCTTTATTTGTACGCTTGAAAACTTGTAACGGTAACATAGCCACCGCATTTGCTTTTATGTTCACGCACCGATAAACAGTAGGTACACCTAATGCTGAATTGACTGTAACCTTTTCACCACTTGCCGATTCATGTCCAAACATTTTTAAAAACCAAGGGGCCGGTTCTTTTAAATCAGTTGTATCTGATTCATTTTTTACTCCTAGTAAATTGCTGAAAATCATTTACCCACCCCCTTTCTAATTCTTGGCTTTAGCTAAAATTAATCCAAATATAAATATAGTTGCACCTAACACATAGTTTCCGATTAATGTACTGATCGAATATGTTGTTGCAATGAGAATTGCTACTCCAACCAAAATAAAAAAATCGTCTAACCAGTCGGTAAATAAGGATTTGAAAAACGATATTATAAATTGTTTTAATGCTTGTGCTATTTTAATCACCTCTTTTTAGTTCTTCTAATTCTTTTTCGCTACCGAAGAAGATATATAAATACTCTAACTTTATATCTGAATTATTCATTGCTTTACAACCCCCAATTATTTAAAAAGTGATTACTCAAATCTTGAACCTGTCCAACAGTTGCACGACTAAATGCATTTATTATTGCTGCAATCGGATCAATTCTTTCAGTGGACTTCGATTTGTCTAACATAATATTCTCTTGTGCATCCTGTTTTTGCACTGCGTTACCAATCGCCCAATTAAGTAATGGATCGTCAAAATGAACAATGTTTTTTGAAAATACATTTGATCTAAAGTCTTTTGTTGGTCCGGATAAATGCCTTAACATTTGTGGAATTTCCACCATGGTAAATCCGTGATCTTCCATAACTTGTGAAAAGTGAGTAGCATTCCATTTATCATAGTTTATTTCTTGAATGTCATAGCCTTCATCACGTAAATTCAGTAGATGCTGTTCAATGTAACTGTAATCAACAACCGCTCCTGGAGTAGTAGTTAAATATTTTTGTTGCTCCCATAAATCAAACGGAACTCGATCACTATTCATCCGTTCGAACAATTTATCCTCCGGCATAAATGAATGTTGCTTTACAGCGTACTTGCCATCATCCAACTTAAAAACCATTCCCAAGCTAGTTAAATCTGTTGTAGTAGATAAATCAAGACCTATCCATACAGGGTATTTTTTTAAGTCTATAGGTTTAGAAGTGCACTCTTTCCATTTGTTCATTTCCATGTAACCATCATCTTTTGCATCTACCCATATATTCATATTTTTTGTTAAGAAGTTACGCATTTTTTCAGGGACATCAAGAGCAACTTTTAACTGACTTCTTAAATAATTAATTCCATTCTCATATGAACAAATAATAGGGTTAGCTTTTGGCCATACAGATTCATCTTTTATATCATCGTCTTTGTCTAATTCATTTATCATCACAAAATACTCATCGTTTTCAGTAGGATCATCAGGATCTAAAATGCGAGACACGTATTTATACTCCACACGGTAACAAGGGTGATTCAGATTAAAACCAGCAGTTGTAATAATCATCATTAATGGTTGTGACCTTGCGCCCATACCAGAATCTCCAATATCATACATTTCCATCGTAGGATGGGCATGGTACTCATCAACAAAAAATGCACTTGGAGAAGTTCCGTCACCCGTTTTTCTATCCTCTTTGGAAAGTGGTTTGATAATAGATCCGCTTTTCAAGTGAGTAATTGTTCCATAAGCAACTTTGAACCTATCCCTAAGATTCTCATTACCCATTATCATTGCTTCAATTTCTTCCCAAACAATTTTAGCCTGGTCTTTTTTAGTAGCTGCACAATATACTTCTGCTGAAGCTTCACCAAATGCCGAACCTTCATAACTTCCAGCAGCACCTAAACTTTGCGACTTTGCATTTTTTCGAGCAACTTGCCAATAACCTTTTTTAAATCTACGTAATTCAGTATCTTTATGAATCCAACCATAAATGTTTCCAAAATTAAACTCTTGAATAATATGTGGTTCTATATATTGTCCCGCAAGTATGCCTTTTCTGTGTTTGAATAGACGCATCCAATCAAAGAATCTTTCTGCTCTATCTTCATCGAAAATATAAGGAAATTTTTCTGTACCTGCTTTTTTTAAGTCATTTAAAAAACGGCGACATGCCCACTTGTGTTTTTGACAAGCTACAATATCACCGTTTAATACCTCTTTACTGTATTTAATTAATTTATCTTTAATCCCTAGTTCAGCGAGTACATTTTGCATTAAACATCACCGAACTTTTGTTCAAACTCCGTTTTTGGCTTATCGTCTTTTGTATTAGGAATAACTAATTTCAATCGAGATGTAATTGACAGACCTAAATCACTAGCAGCTGCTCGACATTCATTAAAAAGAGTATTTTTAACTCGCATTAGCTTTGGATAATCTTCATTAGCAATCGTGATTTTATCCCCGGCTGCACTAAGAGTGGTTACAGTTGATTTAATTTTTTTAAGTGATCTTATCAACTGGATATACTGTGTCCTGGAATCTATATATCTAGCAAGGCCATCGACATCTAAATTTGAAAAAATATTAAGTCGCAACAGTTCATCTGCGATATTGTAAAATTCTTCTTTTTGCTTTTTGGTTAAATAACTCGGAGCGATGATGTTATCTGTGTAACCTTTCATTGCATCCTCTTGTTCCTGTCGTTCCTTGATCATTTTTTTAGTAAGATGGTTTGATCTTCCCTTTCCTTGAATAACCGATAACGGTTGTTTATTTCTTCCGGCCATAAATTACACCTCCTTGAAAATTTTTTCAAAAACGGATTTTTGTTTACGTTATGGGGCGATACGCTCTACACAGAACGATTGTTCGTATTTTCAACCCCGGGGGGCTGTTTTATGTTCACGGTTGTGGCACGAATGACAAAGTGATTCCAGGTTGCCTAAGTCTAATCTCAATGACCAATCGACCTTGACCTCTACGATGTGATGCACAACGTTAGCCATGACTAAATGACCTCTTGTCTTGCATCGTTGACATAGACCATAATCACGCGCATATGCCAATGCTCTTACTCGTTGCCAAGCTCTGGACTTATAGAATGAATCAATGACAGAGTCTCTTCCATACTTGTTATATTCTCTAGCAGTTTTCCCTGCGTTTTTCTCATGGATTTTACAGTAGCTTTTTCTAGTGAGATTTGAACAGCCGAATTCTTTACAAGGCTTTAGTGATTTCCTTACAGGATTCTTTGTCGATTCTGTCTGCATTTAAGTCCCCTGCTCTACCTTCATCTTCAGCTGATTCTGCATAAACAATATTTTTCGTTTCAATTTGGTTAGTTTATTTTTCTGTTTCACTTTTAAAACAGGTAGCCTTTTTTGTAGCCTACGTATTTCCTGTTGCATTACTTTTAAATCATCATCCAAATAATAGGACGTGTATTGTTGTTTACAATTAGGACACTCAATATAATAATGCTCAATGTCATTTGATAATTGTTCAACTAAATTAGTATTTAATTCAGTTAGCTTAAATTCTTGTTGGCAACATTTATTACAAATTACTTTATTCATTCGCTCACCTCTGGACGAACAGGAATATCAATATTACTTTGCTGGACTTCCAATTCTTTCAATGCAGCAGTAGCCTTCTTTGCTTCACGTTGAACTGCTTTTAATCCTTTGAGTGCATTGGAACAATCGATATCTACATGAAAGCTACCAACTGATTTACTGTTTTCACCTTGTATCGGTGGTATATTGCTTAATTCGGAAAGTATTCCCTTAATTGATTTCATACTACCGTCAGGATAGTGAGTCTTTATTCCTAACTTTGCTAATTCGTCAGCCACCTTATCATTCCAAAGTGTTGAAGAAAATAGACCTTCGCGCGACTGTTTGTCCGGCATGATTAACATCTCCTTTATTGTTTTTGAATATAAAAAAGACACCCATTAGGATGTCTAGTTATCATTTAAAAAATATAATATTTCATTGTTTTCTTTTTCGATATCTAATATCCTTTTCCTTAATAATCTATCAAACAAGTTTTCAAACCCTTTTATAGAAAAGTTGATATTATTGTTAAGGATCAACCCCCTTAATTCTTGCAGTCTATATCCTTTTCCACTTACCATCTTACTTAACAACACTTCGACAACCTTATTAAACTTTTCACTTGAGCAAGAAGTTGTGGCTATATTATTATAATCCTTATATTTTAAACCGAATTTCACCATATTTATTTTAGAATTTTCGTCAATGATTTTCTTTAATTCTCTCTTAACATCTTCATCACTTGTTTGATCAATTTTGTTTCTAATAACTTCTTGCATTTCCTTTTGTTCTTCAAACCTCTCTAATAATTCTTCCCTTAAATCCGCTATCTTTCTCATTTCATTTTTATTATCTATATTAATTTGCTTTGCAGTTTCTAAAGTATCTTTTACTTCTCTGACAGCTTCTTTTAAATCAGACACTCCTTCCTTTTGCCCTGCTACATCGACTAAAGTAATTATAATTGCCAATACTGCTAAGACGATTGAAGTTGCTGTCGCAATGTTGTTTAGTATCATGCCGGCATTATCTAAATCCCAATAATCGACAGCTAGTAAAAAAATGATTATCATGCTTAGAATTATCATGATATAAAAATAATGTCCTACTTTTATATCTTTATGGAACCACTTCAATTTTATGTTCTCCCCCTTTTGCCTATTTATTTCGACAAAAAAGGGTATAATCCTTCATTTTTTAATTAAAACATTGACAAATCCTTGTATAAAAAAGACACCTACAATTAAATAAGTGTCTTTTTTATTTAGTTTTATTTAATGTTGTAAGTTTTTTCGACCTGTCCAATTAACTTATCGCCGTCAATTTGCCAAACGTCACCAGTTATGAATTTTATAGTTTCTACCTCATCAATATTTGAATTCTCGATTATTACAGATATACCTGTATCCTTAGTGACTTTCCCAAAAAACTCTCTTCCGTTATTAGGGTCAAGTAAGAAATCATTCATATTAACATCAATTTGTTCTCCTGTATTTAAAACAAGGTATTCAATTGGAAATACTAATTCTACATTTTCATCTACTGTATTCTCTAAGGTATACATAACTTGAATATAGTTGAATTCTTCTTTTTCAGTAAATTGACTCATATAACTTTTAAATTCGTTATTTTTTATATCGGTCATTCTTATTAACTTAATATCATTAATAGTTAATTCGATTGGACTTAAATCAATAGTTTCATTAACATTTTTTATAGCAATTAACTCTACTGTCGATCCCGTCTGAGGATCATTTATCTTTTGGCCAACTTGGGTTAGTGTTCCATTCTCTTTATCTGTATCTAGTTCTTCGTACGCTTCTTCAACATCGTTTTGTTCTTGTTCAACCACTTCCGAATCTACTTCTTCCACTGGCTCCTTTTCTGTATCACTACAAGCCGTAATTAAGAACGAAAATGATAATAGTAATACTAATAATACTCGCTTCAAACTCCACCAACTCCCCCCTATTTTAGTTCATTATCGGTTAGTTGGTAAATTTTATCAATAGATAAAAGTAAAGACACCCACAGAGTGAGTGCCTAAACAATAAAAATCGTTGCGTGTAGTTTCCGCTACACATTTTTACCTAATACCATATTATCACATTTATAGTGCCAATAATCTGCCATATTTTTGACATCATTTAAACTTAACGCCATCGACTCCAAACATCAATACTACCAGTGATTCACACGCTTTATCTATGTCTCGATAAACGGTCCTTGGAACTACGTTTTGACATTTTGCTACCTCTTCCACTGTCTTTTTTACATTAGAAACATACAAGTCATAAACTACATTATGTCTCCTTATTTCTTCTGGATCCTCAGATTGATCACATAAAACTTTATAAACATTCATCATTTTTTCGATATATTTAACCATGATCAACGTTTTTTCTTTACTCCGTTTGATAGATTCAAGTTTAAATTCATTAGAATCTATTGTTACAAATTCTAATCTTTCGTTAATCTCATCGATTTCCAATTTAATATCTTGGCAGTGTTTTTTAAAGCTCCGGTAATTACGAAGTAACAACTTAATATTCCGGAGACGCCGATCATACTTTTCCTTCTGCTGCTTTTTGCTATGTTCCCTGTAAGCCCTAATGGCCTCTTGTGAAGCTGTTTCAGTAATCAACTTTAATTGATTTTCGGTTATGTGCATTTGTTTACACCCCCATGTCTGAAGTTAATTTCCGTTAATATCAAACTTAAATTTTATTATCATTTTTCAATACCTGCTCTATTAGTTTTTTAGTTTGCTTTTTTGAAAGATACTCTCCTACTTGAACGCCAACCAGGCAACTTATTATGCAACAAGATAATATAACAATTTCATATTTAACAATGAAATCCATAAATGGAGACCTCCTTTGCTCTTACGCTTTTTGGTCGTAATATGACATTAGAATAATGATTGTTGCCTAAAACCATAGTCAGCAGCAATAGGATTAATCCAAAGTACTTCTTCCCTACTTGCCCCACCTTCTGCTTTAGCCCTTCGTGACTCTCTTCTCCAGTGACTAAGACCTTTATCATATATAGGGTGTGAATACCCTGATAGAATTACAGGACCCGGGTGGTCTTCAAGAACCTCTAATAGTTCAGCGTGATCATCTTCTGTCATTTCGTGTTTATAACTCGAAGTTGTTCTAGTCGATAAAAGGTAAGGTGGATCAGCATAAATTAAAACATTCTGCCTCGAGTATCTTTTTATTAAATCGACAGCTGGTTGATTTTCAATTTGTACACCCATTAACCTTTTAGCTACTGCAGCAATCTTATCCGGAAACCTCAACCATTCTTTGCCTGGTAATGGTCCGTTCATTTCAATCATGCTTCTCCAACCTGTTCGGTGTGAGGTTTTACCTCCTCGACCTTGCCACAGTCTGACGATTAACCTTCTAGCTCTTTCCAGTTCATCTTCTGCATTTAGATAGCTTTGATAATATTCTTCTCTGCTATGTGGGGTAAATCTTATTACGTAAGCCAGTTCGTCAGGTCTTTCACGAATCACTTTAAATAAATTAACTACCTCTCCATCAAGATCATTTACTGTTTCTAAACTGCTTCTTGCCTTTGAGAATAAAACTGCACCACTACCGAAGAATGGCTCAAGGTATGTTTCGTGTTCTGGAAAGTGACTTATTATCCAATTGGCCATACTCCATTTGCTACCCGGATAGTGTAAAATTCTTGGTATAGACAATTAGCAACCTCCCTCCTGAACAATATGTGTCACGTTACTTGGTCGTATGGTGCATTAGTTCATATAAATGATTCCTACGCTCTTAATGTTGTCTTTTCCCGTTGAATCAAGTGAGTTTAACGTATTGCTAATTGCCGTAAATCCGTCTTTTTCTTCAACCTTTTTTGTGATTGATTCTTTGTGCAAAAATTGTATTTTAATATGAAATTCCATTATTCATTCCTCCTAATTTTTATTTCACATAATTTGTCAAAACTTCACCTATTTTCATAAATGCCCTTCAGCCAATCTACTAGCATAATCATTTGCATTTTTACTAGATCGTTGTTTTGGTATTTGTTACTTAATTCACCAGTGGACCTCATAACCCAAGACCAAAACTCATTACTTTGCATCCCATGACTAACGGCCATTTGATTACATTGATTTATCCAATCAGCAACTTCTGCATAAAATTTTTGATAATCCATAAGCTATACCTCTTCAATTTTGATATAGATACCTGGTAACTCTGCCCAAAACTTTTCAGCTATTAAACTAACAATCAATGAATCATCCTTCCAAAATCTTAAATCAGTCATGCAATCAAACAATAGCTTTTGACTATTATCGATGTCCGGCTTTGTATGTTTATATTTACCGTTCGTATGTTTACCAGTAATCGGGAAGCACCACTTCACGTACAGGCGAATCGGATTGTTGTATCGTTTTTCAGGAACATATTTACCGAGATGAGCCATTAATTTAGCGCGTGCTACCTTCAAATCTTCCGGTTCATAAAATACTGGTTTACCATTTACAACCGTTACTTGCTTTTGCTGGTGAGTGGTAGTTGGAACTTTTTTCATTGGTAAAAAGAATTCAATGGTCATACCAAATCCGATTCCTTTACAAACACACCATTTATCATTTTTCCTCTTCGATCTTTAATCTCGTTATAGGCTAGTTCCATGCACTCTTCAATATCTAATCCTAGCTGCATAGATAAAATAGTAAGCACAACATATACATCACCAATTGAATCTTTTACCTGTTCAGAATTACCTTTTGCCATTCCCTCACATAATTCCCCAAACTCTTCACCTAGTTTTAAAATTTGCTTGTTTGGATCAGCTTGATGTAAATTTCTATCTGTAGCCCATAATTTTATTTGTTCGGTTAGTACGTGCATTTATTTTCATCCCCCTTAACTTTCACCGTACAACCACATTTACAAGTTCGAATAAATGTATCGTCATTAATATCTAATGTACCTTGTCCATTTCCTACTTTGTCATTCCCACAATTAGGGCATTCTGAATATTTCTGTATAAGTTTTAAAGATTTTTGATAATTCATTTTTATTTTCATCTCACTTTTTTATTTTTGAATTTTTGTTTTGAAATTTTGCATTGTCATAAAAGAGAAAATGGTGTGGCGGGCATATGCACAGCCCACCACTTTTTTCTCATGACCGACAGGGAGTGACACGGAAATTTATATATTATATATATACTTTGTCTGTCACAGTGACAAACTCGGTGTTTTCTCGACTTTGTCACACATTTTGACATTCTCGGTAATTCTCGACTTTGTCACTATTGAATGACATTGACATTTATCGAATTTGTCACTATGTAAGGACAAGGACATTTCCCGACTTTGTCATTGTCAATGGATTCATTTTCTCCCAACTTCTCCTTCATCGATCCAGAAATCTTTATGGTCTTTTATATGTCGTCTGACTGTTCTTTCGGTGATCCCCATATATTCAGCCAGTGCTTGAACAGTTACCTTTTCATCAATTCCACATGCTTCATAGGCATTTTCTAGTGCTTCCTTACGTTCTTTTTTGCGATCTTTCGGACTTTTCCTTTTAGTGAAATTATTCTTCCAAGGAGGTGCATCACCTTCCGGTTCAATGTCTTTTAAACTACCTGACTCATCGACCGCATGTATCGGATACTGGAACCACATATTAACCGGATCGAATTTAGGATACTCGCGTAACGTACCTTCAATGCGCCATGCAGATTGTACACGAACCTTTTTCAATACTTGATCTACTTCTTTTTCGGCAGCTTCTAAATGACTTGGGATTGCACGTTTAACGTGCTCTGTCATCGAACTAACAGTTAACAAATCATCTTGTGATACATGTTCATCTAAATAATCGTAATTGTATTTTTCAAGGTACTTTTGATAAACAGAACATACAGATTTATTTTCTTCTTGCTTTAACAGTGCGTCTGTTATTTCAAGTTCCACTAAGTCAATTAATGCATCAGGATCCCGGGCAAATACTCCGGATCCACTAGCACGATCCATGGACTTTTTACCACCTTGTGAACCTTTACTATGATGATGACAATAGATAACGCTTGAACCTAATTCTGTACATACTTTGTCAAATTGGTTAGTGAAGTGCGCCATTTGATCTGCGCTGTTTTCGTCACCTGTAAGGACCTTATAAATCGGATCAATGATAACGGCAATATAATCCTTTTTAGCTGCACGTCTAATTAATTTAGGTGCAAGCTTGTCCATCGGTACCGACTTCCCTCTAAGGTTCCATATATCGATATTTGATAGATTGCTAGGTTGCCAACCTAAGGCGTTGTACACATCTTTAAAACGGTGTAATGCGCTCGCTCTGTCTAATTCAAGATTGACGTACAATACTTTACCTTTTGTACAATTCCAACCTAACCATTGCCTACCTTCCGCAATTCCTATAGATAATTCAATTAATGCAAATGATTTACCCGCTTTTGATGGTCCGGCCATTAACATCTTATGCCCTTGCCTTAAAACACCTTCGATTAATGGTGGAGCTAAGTCAGGCATGTTGTTCCAAAAGTCCGTTAAATTCTCCGGATCCGGTAAATCATCATTAATATCCTCAATCCATTCGTGCCATTCTTCCCAATTTGATTTTCCGATGTGTGTATCAATAATGAACTGCTTTTTGCCGTTGCGTTCTATGCCAGGCATCCGACTTAAACGAGAAGGATTTCTATTTTGATTATCAATGTCCAGACCATTCTTTTTACAAACATCATACAAATAATCAACTCGGTTTCTATATTCGTCATAATTGGCTGCATCAATTTTTACAATGGCATGAATACTCTTTTTCCCACTAAAGACGAGTGCAGCAATTGGTAAATCCAACTCTCGTAAAATAGCATTTTGTTTTTCTAAATCCATGGAATCTGATTCGACCAATGCATATTTAAATTCTGTTACGTTTTCGTTTTTGACGCCTTTTCCGTCAAGTGGATTAAATCGAATCCACGCTCCAGCTTCCGGGTTGTAATCTCCAAACACTGCTCCAAGATCACCATTTGATTCATGCAATGCTTGTATCAATTCTCCGGCCGTTCTGTCCCAATTTCCTTTCGTTGGTAAATATTTGCCGTCATCTGTCTGCCATGTTGATGTGACATAACCTACATTTTCGGATGCTTCAAATAATGTTTCTAGGTATTTGGTTAATTCATTTACCGGATCCCAATTGGCTGGCTCTTTGATTTCCATCCCTTCAATCCAATTCTTATCAATTACTACATAATCATTATCACCGGCTATCTCATCATTCCAATCTAATTCCCGGTCATCTTTACTGGATCGTGACTCCCAACCATGATCCTTGGCCATTTGCGTAATAGTAGCTCCGGTTACTGGTGATCCGGAACCTTCAAATGAGGCCCATTTTTTAAAACATTCGCCGGGACGATAACGTGAACCATCCCGACTACTCCAACTATCCCAATCTGCTGCGGTATATCCTTCATATTTTAGAGCCATTCCAACATTAACCCATTCTTGATAATCTAAATATGACGGATCTACATATTCTAGTAATTTGAGTAAATCTAGTTTGTTTTCCATTAGTAGCATCACCTACTTTCTTTTGATATGATTAAAATAAAATTAATAAGGAGAATATATTTTATGATTAAAGCACATATATCTTGGTATGATTTAGAGTCTAACTCTATTAAATACGATGACGCTCATATTGAAGAACCTAGACAGTGTATGCACTGTAGAAATACTGGTACTCAAATCTCCTTAGGATTGTTTGGTACTCCTGGTAGAAATGATAATCATCAAGGAACCGCTCTTTTTTCATGTCAACTCTGTGGTTCAACTTCAATTCATTTCTTGACTATATGGCGGAAGGGAGATCTAAGTTTTTTCGATTCAGCTGAAGCAATCCCTCCCTTAGAACTAGGACATTTAGATTTTTCTAAAACTATTCAAGATAAATTCTCTTCTTTCTGCAAAATATACAATCAAGCTAAAAGAGCAGAAGAAGAAAAACTTGACCAAATTGCAGGTATGGGATATAGAAAAGCTCTTGAATTCTTAGTAACTGATTATCTATTACAGTATCCAGTAGACGGAGTATCTGATGACTGGTTAAAAAGTCCAAATGTCACTTTAGGAAATAAAATTTCAAAAATCACAAGTAATAGAATTCAAAAATTAGCAAGGGCTATTTCTTTTATTGGTAATGACGAAACTCATTACTCAAGACGTCATCCCGAGCATGATACTAACTCAATTAAAGCGTTCATAAGAGTTCTAGTTGCTGAAATAGAAAATGAAATTGAATTTGAAAAAGCAGAAGCATTAATTAGTAAACCTAGATCTTAAGGAGCCTTAAGTGGCTCTCCTTTTTAATTCTTCAATTAATAAACGATTGGTTTCAATAGCCTTCTCTAATGTTTCTGAATTCACTTCCAGAAGTAATTCTAAAAACTTAACTTTTTCTTTCAAATACACTATTTCTTTCTCCATAAAAATCACCCTTCTGGATTATATTCTTTTGGACTTATTCCTGACGGTATTCTCCAACCACTAGCAGCAATACGATCAATTAATTTCTTTGCACTGTCAAATGACCATGTTCCGACATGCTGAAAGCCACGTTGCTCCAAGAACCGGATCTGTTTTGGTGTAGTTAATCCTTCGTCTCGACGTTTATCTAAGCGTTCGAGTAGCTTACTGGCTTTACCGGCATTGTCGATCTGATCAGGAAGGATGCCGAGTTTTTCTAACGTTTTCACTTGTTCATCACTAGGTGGACCCATTTCCCAACCAAATGAAGGTACATAGCTTGATAAATCCTCTGCCTGGATACTCATTTCAAATTGAAGTGGATCAACTAATTTACGTTTTCTACGTTTCATTTCTGCTAACTGTTTAGCAAGTGCTTCCTCACGTTGAGCGACTACATCTTCAGCTGCAGTTACTTCGACTGCTTCTAAATCTAACGGTATACCAGCTTCTTCTATTTGCTTTGTCATAGCTTTGGCTACTTCTTCATTTTCAGCTATCAAATGTGCCGGATGACATAATTCATGACGATCAGTATGCCAAAGAAAATCTAATAATAATAATTCAGTTTTACCTTCAAATAACCGGGTACCACGCCCAACCATTTGTGAATAAAGACTTCTTACTCTTGTTGGTCTTAATACAACGATGCAATCAACGCTAGGACAATCCCATCCTTCTGTTAAAAGCATAGAGTTACATAAAACGTTATATTTGTCTTTATCAAAATCTTCCAATACTTCTGCGCGGTCTTTTGACTCTCCATTTACTTCTGCAGCCCGAAATCCTTTTTCATTTAATATTTCTGTGAATCGTTGACTAGTAGCAACGAGTGGTAGAAATACTACTATCTTTCTATCACTAGCGTTCTTTACCATTTCATCTGCAATCGATTCTAAATAAGGATCCAATGCGCTACCTAAATCTCTAGTAGAGAAGTCTCCTGCCTGTTGGCTTACTTGGGTTAAATCTAATTGCAATGGAATCGTCAATGCTTTAATTGGCGATAAATAACCTTCTTTGATTGCTTTTGGCAATGTATATTCGTAAGCTAGTGATTCAAAATATTCTCCTAAATTTCTCATATCTCCACGATCCGGAGTAGCAGTTACACCTAACACATTTGCATCTTCAAAATAGTTTAATACTCTTTGGTAACTATCTGATATACAGTGATGTGCTTCGTCAATGATGATCGTATCGAAAAAATCTTTCGTGAATCGCTTTAACCGTTTTTCTCTCATTAGAGTTTGAACACTTCCGACCACAACTCGATACCAGCTATGAAT
This sequence comes from Virgibacillus sp. W0430, assembly GCF_051846935.1. NCBI lineage: Bacteria > Bacillati > Bacillota > Bacilli > Caryophanales > Bacillaceae > Virgibacillus > Virgibacillus sp. W0430. The sequence goes on along the minus strand of NZ_JBPYCS010000029.1, from coordinate 5,605 downwards.
AGATGTTTCTTCTGCTTTTTCTGTAGCTGTTTTAAGTCCTGTAGACTTTTCTAATTTATCTGCAGCTTGTTCTAATAGTTCGCCCCTATGGGCAAGGACGAGAACACGCTCGCCCTTTTTAACTCTATCTTCAATTACTTTTGAAAATACAATCGTCTTACCGCATCCAGTAGGCAATACAAGTAACGTCTTTTGAATTCCTTTTTCCCATTCATTTTGAATTGACGTTCGAGCTTCTTCTTGATAATTTCTTAGTTTCATTGGCTACCTCCTAAACCCCACTTTTAAAACTGACCTGGTGTATATCCTCCGGCTTGTTGCTGATTTTGATTATTAGTTGGGAACGGTGCTTGATTATTCTGCATTGGTTGTTGCTGTGGTTGCTGGAATTGTGCTTGGTTTCCTGCGCTATGCTTTAGATATTCCTCATAAGGATAAAATGTATCAACTTGGTTATTTACTCGTTCTTCACCTTTTGACATATATTTATTTTCAACAATTTTACATCTGCCTTTTGCACCCACTACTGCATTCCAATTCATGCGTAATTTTTCACCTGGTTTCTTTTGTCCGATTCCAGTAAAAAAGTTAGATAAAAAACCCTCTGTTTTCGTGTGGAGCATAAGATTATGAAAAACAGTCACATCACCATGTTCCGGGCTATGAATGGTTAATTCTAATTTAGCCTGATTACAAGGCGGCATTTTATCACTGCCTTGGAATCTTCCTCGCTCGAATTTTGCTACCGTGAAGTTATAATCTCCTGGAGGTAGCAATATAAAGCCACTACCTTCCTTTTCTATTTCATCATCCCAACCAAGTTCTCTTTCGACTTCTTGACTCATGTATAATTCCTCCTATTAGTTAAATGGTAAGTTCTTTCTGAAATCCTCGATCATGCCATAAACTTGTTGCCAAGCCCCTACTAATACTCCATCAATAAAACTTGGATCATAATTGGTAATTGGTGTATCTTGTGGGTAATATCCTTTTTGACTAACGACAACTTGGATTTCTTCTTCAGAGACGCTGTGTTGTGTCATTAAATCACGTAATGACTGCGGTATGTTTGGGTTTAATTCAGCTGTATTGTTGACAGGTGCATCGTTTTGAACAGGTTGTACTTCTTGAACAGGTGGCTGTTCAACTGGTGCCGGTTGCGTTAATGGTGGTGCTTGTTGCTGTACATTTTGTTGTATCGGCTGTTGTTGCGCAGGATTATTGATAGCATTCTTATTAAAAATATGTGCAATATGCGAATAATCCAGTGGTAACTCTTCCGGTAAATCATGCCTGTTTTTTGCATCCCAAGCAGGATGATGTGTAGTGTACATCGTTCTTACACCACCTTGTGCTTTATGCTTTCTCCCCTTTTCATCTGCAGCTACACTAAATGTTTTATAATTCATGAAAAGGACCATATCAGCCCATTCTTTTACAAGTGGTGCGGTTTGGGAAGAAGTTTTCTTCCCAAGCTTTAATTGGTAGCGATCATAGGCACCCATTTCATCCGGCTGTTCAAATCTCACAATTTGACTATGAGCTGTTAACACAACGTTTATTCCTACTTCGATTACGTCGCTTAATTTATTGAGGAAACGTCCAAATTCTTCAGCATTGTACACATAGCCATTACCATAGCCAAAATCTTCAATTCCTTTTTTTCCATGTGCTGCACAAACACTTTGTGTACACAACATTTCGGCCCAATCTATCGTGTCGATTACTAAAGTTTCAAATCTTCCTACTTGTTGTTTGACCCAATCTACTTGCTGTTTTAATATTTCCCAGCTCGACGGCTTGGCAAGACGGTCAACTGTTAATTCAGTTGTCGAACCCTCTGTATCTATGAAAATAGGTTTAGGAAATTGCGCTGCCAAAGAAGATTTACCTATACCTTCCGGACCGTATAAAACAACCTTTTTAGCTTTTTCAATTTTTCCACTAATTACTTCCATTGATTAAAACTCCCCCGCTTTCCAAGTTTTTGTTTCAGATGCTTGTTGCTGTGGTGTTTGTACTTGTTCCTGTCCAGCTACATAACCATCTTCGATAAGGATGGAACATTCACCACCGGTTGAAACTCGAGTAGCAATAGCCTGTAACCCCTCTTTTTCTAACCATTTACCAAACTCTTCTAGCGACTCAAGGTCCATTTGTTCGAGCTTGTCCAAGAGAATAAATCCACAATCTGGTTTCAATTTACGTACGATTGCTGTAGACACTTTCAGTTGATCGGATCCACTCATGTTGTCCCATTTTTGACCTTTATAAATTAAGTCGCCACCTTCTATAGACAATCCTTCCAGTGGCAGATTTGCATTTGTTAGAAGGTCCGTTTTCTGTTTTCGCACCTTTTCTATATCGCCTGATAACTTATCGTATTGGGCACGGTAGTTATTGGCATCTTCTTCGGCTTTATCCTTATCAAGATTGGCTCTGACTTTACGATTAATTTCATCAATCTGTTGGATGTTCGTCTGTAATTCTTCTGTTGACTCGTCCTGCAAATCTAATGTATTCTTCTGTGCAATCTCTAGGTCATTTCCTAATTCCGCATATTCTGCTTCCGCCTGCTGCAAACGTTGCTTTAATTGTTCAATCTCCTGCCCTTTGGCTGCATATTGTGATTGGATACCAGCTAACTGCTGTCGCTTCCGTTGATTCTCACCATTTTTTGCAAGGATAGCTTGCTGTTCATTAATCAAATCAGAAGCAGATATAGGCTCTTTTGGAGCATCAGGATAGTACGGTTGTTCCTTGGCAAACTTTGACTTTTGGTCAGCTATTTGTCCTATTGTTCGGCGCTGATTATAAAATTCTTGTTCTTCACGTTCCAGTTGATGCAACTGCTCTCCTACTCCAATAATCCGCAACAGAATATCAGCTTTTTCTTTACCAGTAGCATTCATAAATTTGGGTAAATCGATGGCTAGTTCTTCTACAAAGCTATTCAACAATTGCTGTCCTGCTTTTTCTCCATTTGGATCAATAACTTTTAAATCACTATTTTTACCCTTACGTTCAACTACAAGTCCATTGGAAAGTGTGATATTTAGGTACGGCGGAACTACAGATCCTTCGCGTGTTGATTCACTTGGTTTGTGTTTATTTCCACCTAGCCCCCATGCGATAGCATCTAAAATAGAAGTTTTACCTTGATTGTTTTTACCTCCTAAAATGGTTAATCCATTTGCAGTAGGTTCAATTTTGACCGCTTTTACACGTTTGACATTTTCTATTTCAAACTTATTTATTTTAATCATGGTTAGTTATTTCTCCTTTCTTATTAGGCTATAATGGTGATGCGTCCATTCTCGAGTTCTTCCATCAATTCAACCATTAAATAATCACGTACATTAGCGATCGCTTGATTTCTCCAAGCACCACCATCAGCTTCAAAAATTGCCCCTCGAGGCCCATCCTTCATACGAAAAACAAACTCACTTTCCGGTTGATCCACTTCTAAAAATGTGCGATACGGTGCTAAAGTTACTGGATTAGGCACCTTTACATCATCAGCTGAAGCTACACCAGTTTGGATAGTGACTGCCTGTGAAAATCCTGTATCACCTGTATTTCTTACATTTTCTTCTTTTACATTTCCAATTACTTTTAGAAGTAAATCACGATCACCTGTTTTTGTGAAAGTTGATTGTAATGCAATGATCAATTCTTCTGCACCATGAAAATATTCATATTCGAAATTTGGAACAATAGCATTAGCTGCAACTAAAGTTTCACGATCCCCTTCACCATTTAACAAACCTTTTAAAATAACTGTACGTTCATCAAATACGTGTAGATAAAACGATTTCCCTTGTCTTTCTAGATTTGATTTGATGTATGAAACTAATCCAGACAATGTATTTAAATTGAATGTGCTTGTCGCAAGTTGTTTATACGGTCTAACTTCACTGGCTCTTCCATTATCATCAATGAAAAATTGACGGTCATTGTTATCGATATCAGTAAATTCAACTAATCTTTCATTCGGATCGATACCTGTTTCAAATAAAAACTTAATCGCTTCTTTAATCAATTTGAGTTCCCCCTCTGTAAATCAATAATATTTTTGCGTCTTTGTTCCTTTTCAATAACATCAACTGGCTCGCCTACATCTGTTTTTTGCTCCGCATCATCATCGAAAAAAGTTTGTCCTGGAGCATTAGATTTAAGTTCTTTTGCTTCAACATGTCCTGTTCCCAAGTCTCTACCAGTTAATACAGTAGTAGAAACACCTTCAACATTTGCTAGTTTAGTAGTAAAATCACTCGTTACCGCAACGGTTTGACGATTCTCGTCCGGTTTGAATTCAAGCTTGATAGTCACTGTGCGCTTGTCTTGTGCCTTTGTGTTCTTATCATGAATGTTGTCAAATACTTTCTTCAGCTCATAATCCAACTTTTCTTGAATAGCACCGTTGGCTAAATCTGATAATGGTAAATCAATTTTCTTTCGTTCCATTTATCAATCCATCCTTTCGTGTTATAATTCATATAAGAATTGTTTAACTATGGATCCGTGTTGGCGCACGGGTCTATTTTTGTGTGATTAAAGCTAATACAAGATAAACAACTACTAAGGTTCCGGCAAGAGCAAATGCAAAACCTTTAAATCCGTAAGTTCTCAATTTATATCACTCCTTTCAAGCGTTACTCATAGTCAAACTAAACACTATGCAAACTACGATAAACAAAAACAAATACCATGCATCTACCCAGTCTTTCAATTCATCCAACCCCTACGCTTGTAGATGCCATAATTCACGCTTGCAAATTCATCATGTTTTAATTTTTTGGCATACAAGGCCCTTAGAATTTTTCGTGATCTTTCAATACTTATTTGTGACTGTTCAACCAGTTCAAAGTCACCAGTAGTTGCTCCCTTTAAAACATTCATAGCTGAAGTGTGTAGGACTTCTAAATTATCGGATACTTGTTCTAGGTCTTCCGTTAAATAATGATCTTCTATAGCCAATTAGTTCAGCTCCTTAAAGTTAAATTGATTCAACATCTTCGTAAGAAAGCCATTTATCGATTGCATTTAAATCAAAAATAAGAATACCTGGAGCAGGACGTTTAAAAGGAATATTATTTTGTTTAATCAACCTATAAATAGTCGACTCAGATATATCACAATCAATTGATTTTAAATAATCCGTTAAAGCTTTAACTCCTCTTATCAACCTCATACTCATTTCATCCCCGCCTTAAATAGTTAATATCTTTTTGATGTGTTTTACATGCTCTTGTGCTTTTGGACCAGTTTTACGACCGTTTATGATATCTGATAAATAAACACTTGAAATACCAAGTAAACCAGCTAATTCTTTTTGACTCATTTTCCTTTTAAATAATTCTGATCGGACTTTAACTGCTAATTCCTCTGACATTCTCTTTCTCCTTTCATTTGGTATAATCTCCCTATGGAGGAGGTGTGAATTTTGAAACTTAATCAAGACTGTGTTCGATCAATTCTTTTAGAGTTAGAAGAAAGACTAACCTTGGATGAGCACATTAATTTGCATCAAATAAAAGAAACAGAAACCGCCAAAATTTTTGGAGAAGATGCCTCTATTTATGCAATCCTTAAGTTAATTGAA
>NZ_JBPYCS010000028.1:0-34247 GCF_051846935.1 Virgibacillus sp. W0430 | reverse complement strand
TCTACAATTGTAGAATGTTTTCTCATACGATTTTATTATTTACGTAACATTTTTAAGATAATATTTGCCGTTTCCTCTACTGCTTTATTTGACACATCAACAACTTCACAGCCTATTTTACTAACAATCGTATTAAAATAATTAAGCTCTTCTTGAATACGTTGCATGTTTGCATATGTTGCATGATCCCCTAAGCCGAGTGCTTTTAATCTTTCTTTTCTAATGTCATTTAATTTTTCTGGACTAATTCGAAGCCCGATGCATTTTTCCGGATCAAGATCAAACAATTCGCCTGGGGGATCTACCTCTGGTACTAAAGGAACATTCGCTACCTTTATTCGCTTATGAGCTAAATATTGAGATAATGGTGTTTTGGAAGTTCGAGATACCCCTATTAAAACGATATCTGCACGAGAAATACCACGTGGGTCTCTTCCGTCATCATATCGTACAGCAAATTCAATTGCTTCAATACGCTTAAAATAGTCTTCATCCAGCTTATGAACTAACCCTGGCTCTAACCGCGGCTTCATTTTAAATACTTCTTCCATCGATATTAGCATAGGCCCCATAATATCTATTGCTTCTATATCCATTGATTTTGCTTGTTTATTTAAGTAATTTCTTAGGTCAGGATCTACAAGCGTAAATCCGACCATTCCCTTTTTTTCTTTAATAAGCTGTAAGGACTCATCTATTGTTGTTTTATCATCAACGTAAGGGATTCGCTGTATTTTAAATTCACCATTATTAAATTGACTTAATCCAGCTTTAATAACTAATTCTGCAGTCTCCCCTACAGAATCGGAAATGATGAATACATATGGATTACTTTCCATGCGGTACACCCCTCCTCAAATTTCATCCGTTATTAGTTCTACAAATACTTTAGTGATTGTCGTTTTTGTAATACGGCCAACGACTTGCAAACCATGTTGCGTATCTTTAACAACTGGCAGTCCATCTATTTGTTTATCGATTAGCTTTTTTGCTCCGTCAAACAATAAATCATTCGGACGGCAAATTGTAATGTTTGGCATTCTCGTCATAATGATATGGACAGGAACGGTGTCTAAGTTTTGCTTGCCCATACTTGCACGTAATAAATCCTTTCTAGAAAGGACTCCTGTTAAACAGGAATGGTCATCTACTACAAATAATGTTCCAACATCTCCTAAAAACATCGAAGATATTGCATCATATACTGATGCATGTTCTTTTACAACTACTGGCACAGATTGAAAGTCTTTAATTTTGTACTTTTTAATCTTTTCAGTTAATAACTCCGATCCAGTTTTTCCCGTATAAAAATAGCCTACCCTAGGCCTTGCCTCTAGAAAACCCGACATCGTTAAAATGGCTAAATCGGGACGTAATGTAGCCCGAGATAGGTTTAACGTATCCGCTATTTGTTCTCCTGTAATGGGTCCATTTTCTTTCACAATGTCAATGATTTTCTCTTGTCGGTCCGATAGTTCCACTGATTCACCACCTAACACGTTCAGTTCAGTTGTACATATATTATAGACTACTAGTAGGGAAATAGTAAATTTGATTCTTTGAGCTCGATTGGGAAAGAAAGTATTTATTGCTTTGGATAAAGCAATTGGATGAAATTTTATTTAATTACGTATACGCCAAAATTTCAACACGTATTATTCCCACTCCTAAAAATGCTGTTTCCACTCAATTACAGATAAGTCTGCATATTGCTGTATTAAATTTGAAAGTTGCGTTATTAAAGCAATTCGATTTTTTTTAATTGCTTCTTCATTAGCCATCACCATATTGTGATCAAAGAAACTATTTATCGGATCACATAATTCAGCTAAGTAATTTAATGCGCCCTTCGCATCATGTTCCTCATTTGCTTTCGTAAAGGCTGGCTGTACTTCTTCAAGCTTATTAAAAAGCAGTCTTTCTGATTCCGTTTCAAACAGTTCCTCGTTAATCTGTCCATTATCGTTTGTGTTTTTCGCTAAATTAATGACACGCACAAGCGCCTCTTCTATCGGCTTGAATGATGAATCGTTTCGTTTAGCTGATAATACGGTTGCCTTTTCAAACGCATACGATAGCTGGCCGATTTTGTTTTTAGACACAGCTTGTACGACATCCTGTTCAAGTCCAGAATCTTTGAACAAGTTAAGAAGACGCTGATTAAAGAAGGCATCTAATTGATTATTTATTTCTTCTTTAACACGAGGCACAACAGGACTTTGTTCATATACATTTTGAACAAGTGTAATAAGCGAATCAAGCGTAATATTCCATTTTTGTTCCTTTAATATTTTTAATATACCTCGTCCTTGTCTGCGTAGTCCATATGGATCTTGTGAACTAGACGGTATAATACCTGCTGCAAAACAACCAATAATCGTGTCAAGCTTATCGGCTATACTTACTAAAGATCCTACAACTGTTTGCGGAAGATTATCATTCGCATGAACCGGTAAATAATGTTCCCGAATTGCTTGAGCTACGAGCGGGTCTTCTCCAAAATAAGCCGCATATTTTTCACCCATAATTCCTTGTAACTCAGTAAATTCATTTACCATGTTTGTCATTAAGTCAAACTTGCTAATTTGAGCTGCCCGTATAGCCTGTGAACGAGTAGTATCATCAAGCTTTAATTCATTTGCTATTACTTTTGAAATTTTAACGATTCGATCAACTTTATCAGCTATCGTACCAAGCTTATCTTGAAATACGACACGCTTTAATTTCTCCAAATAGAAAGAGATGGATTCGTTTTGGTCTTCTTGGTAGAAAAATTGCGCATCCGTTAGACGAGCACGTAAAACCTTTTCGTTCCCTTTTACGACGTTTTCGAGTCGATACGCATCTCCATTTCGTACACCAATAAAATAAGGCAACAGTTGATTGTCTTTAGAGGTGACTGGGAAATAGCGTTGATGTTCGCGCATTGATGTGATTAATACTTCAGATGGCAATTGTAGAAAATCAGATGCAAAATTTCCACAAAAGACAGTAGGATACTCAACTAAATTGCGTACTTCTTCTAACAATTCTTCATCGACTGCTATTTTAAAGTTTTCCTTCTCCTCTAATACACGTATACCTTCTAAAATCATTTGTTGTCGTTTTTTTGATTGAACAACAACAAATTCTTTTAAAAGCTGTTCTTCATATAAGGATGGATTCACCAGTGAAATTTTGTCACCTAGGAATCGGTGTCCATACGTTACATTACTTGATTCAACACCTGATACTGTAAGCGGAATTACTTGTTCATCATACAGAGCGACAATCCAACGAATTGGTCTAGCATAGCGGATACTTTCGCTTCCCCAACGCATATTTTGATTAAATTGTATTGAAGTGATAATACCTTTGAATTCAGGAAGAAGTTCAATCGTACGCTTTCCTTCGATGCGCTTCTTCAAAAATATGTAAGATACTCCTTTTATTTCTTTTGTATAAATATCATCTGTTGTTTTCCCTTGTCCTTTTGTAAAACCAACAGCGGCTTTCGTCCAGTTCCCATCTTCGTCTTTCGCTATTTTTAAAGAAGGACCTTTTACCTCCTCCTCAACTGTCGTCTGTTCAGGAGCGATATCCTTTATCAGTACAGCCAATCTTCTCGGCGTTGAAAACGTTACAAGCTCATGATAAGAAATACGTAATTCATCTAACCATTGTTTTGTTTTATTTTTAAGTTGCATTTCTGCATTATCAATAAATCTTGCAGGCAGTTCTTCTACTCCTATTTCATAAAGGACATTAGCCATGTTTATTTCTCCTCCTGTTTCAGCATTGGAAATCCTAAACGTTCCCGTTCAGATATATACGCTTTAGATATATTTCTCGCCAAATTTCTAATACGTGTAATATACCCTGTTCTTTCCGTTACCGAAATGACACCTCTTGCATCTAGTAAGTTAAACGTGTGAGAGCATTTCAATACATAATCATAGGCAGGAAAGACGAGTCCTTTTTCCATAGTTGTTTTCGCTTCTTGTTCATACAATGCGAACAATTCAAATAATGTATCTACATTTGATTCTTCAAATGTATATTTTGAGTGTTCATATTCTGGTTGTAGAAAGATATCTTTAACTGTAACACCTTCCACCCACTCTAAATCAAATACGTTTTCTTTATTTTGAATATAGGAGGCGAGTCGTTCAATTCCATATGTTAACTCTACTGCAACTGGATTCGCTTCTAAGCCACCGATTTGTTGAAAGTATGTAAATTGAGTAATTTCCATACCATCAAGCCATACTTCCCAGCCTAACCCAGCAGCACCTAGTGTAGGGTTTTCCCAATTATCCTCTACAAAACGAATATCATGCTCCATTGGATTTATACCCAATGCTTTCAACGACTCCAAGTATAATTCTTGAATATTATCAGGAGAAGGTTTCATTACTACCTGGAATTGATGATGCTGATAAAGACGATTCGGATTCTCCCCGTATCTACCATCGTCTGGACGGCGAGACGGCTCTACGTAAGCTACATTCCAAGGCTCTGGACCCAGGCTACGTAATAAAGTCATTGGAGACATTGTGCCTGCACCTTTTTCTACGTCATATGCTTGCATTAGTATACACTTATGTCCGGACCAATATTTTTGTAGTTCTAAAATCATCTGTTGAATGTTCATAATAACAATCCCTCCTAAACATAATAAGAGACCCGTCCCTATGTCTACAAAATGGTAAGACATAGGGACGGGTCTCTGCCCGCGGTTCCACCCTATTTGCTCATATAGAAGAGCCACTTTACTTTCTAACTAAAAAATTGCTCGGGAGTGCCATTCCTTATCAGTTTCGCATCCAGCTTACACTATCCTGGACTCGCTTAAGCGAAAGGAAAATAAGTACTTCTCTCCTTCAACGCACAAATTATTCCATTCATTCAAATCGTACTGCACGTTCACCTGATTGTCAATAAATTATACAATTTTTGTTTGAGTCACGTATATATGTCGATGAAATATATTACAATAAATTGCTCATATGTTCCCCACATGCATTTGATGCATATTCCTATTTAAATTTATCAATATTGTTTAGAAACTTTTTAGATTTTAGATAGTAACCACCGTATTGGTCATAATATGTATCAAGTAAATTCCGTAGGATTTGTTCATTTTCTTTTTTGATGGAAATATCTCTTATTTTATCGAGGGGCGCTCGTTTAAATATATTCAATAATCTTACGGCTCCTTGAGATAATGGAAGAGCAGACGCATCTTTGCCCGTACAATTGGTACAAAGTATTCCTCCCTCTTGAATTGAAAAAAAATACGGTGCATTATTTTGATTACAAAGGGTACATGCCTCCGTTACCGGAGCAAACCCACCTTTAACGTATAATTTAAGTTCATACATCATTACTGGAATCATTGCTTTGTCAGTTTCATTATTATGTATCCAATCCATTGTCTGATAATATTGATCGTAAATAAAAGGATCTGGTGATAAATCGTCCATTAGCTTGTCGGTTAATTCAGAAAGATACGCAGCATAGGCTGTCTTAATAATATCTTCACGTATTGACCGAAAAGAATGTATCATTTCTCCTTGTTGAATCGTACTTAACCCTTTTTTTATATACATTAGATATTGTGCATGTATAAATGGCTGCGTAATCGCAGCCATTCTACTCTTTGGCTTTTTTGCCCCTCGTGCAATACCGGTTATTTTACCAAATTTTTTTGAGAAAATCGTTACAATTTTATGTGTTTCACTGTAATCGTTTGTTCTTAAGACGATACCCTCGACTTTTTCGAGCATATACATTCACCTTTTTAATAGCTACATTTTTGAACTAAGTGTGTAATCATCTTGTTTTTCCATTTGCTCAATTCCATGGTATGGATCATTTTCAAATTCTTTTAATAATAAATAGGTTTCAATGTTTCCTGTATGAACAAACAACTTCCACGCGTCAATCACAAGAAACCCCACCTTCCTTTGCATGTTGATTAAATGCAGCTTATTAATAGAATGACCAACCAACGATGAAAAAATGAGTATTAAATTTTACCATATATTAATAATGATCGCTTTTAAAGCCGTATTGATGCAAAATACTTTGCTTATTACGCCAGTCCTTTTGAACTTTTACCCACAGTTCTAGATAGACTTTTTTTTGTAGCATTTCTTCAATATCGATGCGCGCATTTTTCCCAATGTTTTTTAACATGCTTCCTTGTTTGCCAATAATTATACCCTTTTGTGATTTTCTTTCGGTAACAATAACAGCTTGAATAAATGTAGTGTTATTATCTCGCAGCTCAATATTTTCAATAACAACGTTTAATGCATGAGGAATTTCTTCGCGAGTTAATAGCAATGCTTTTTCTCGAATAATTTCACTAATTATAAATCGTTCTGGATGATCTGTTACTTGGTCATCCGCGTAATATTGCGGACCATACGGTAAATACGTTTTTAAAGTACCAAGAAGTGTAGATACATTGTTTCCCTCTAGCGCAGATATAGGAATGATTTCTGTGAAGTCTGCTTTACTTCTGTATGTTTCGATTAATGGGAACAAGTCATCCGGATGTATTAGATCAACTTTATTAATAATTAAAAATATAGGACTTTTTACTTTTTGGAGTCGATCTAATATAAATTGATCTCCCTTCCCATATCCTTCCTTCGCATTAATCATAAATAGAACAGCATCTGCCTCATTTAACGTATTTATCGCAAGCTTGACCATAAAATCACCTAAGCGATGCTTTGGTTTGTGAATGCCAGGAGTATCGATAAAAATCATTTGTGTATCTTCTTCTGTGACAATTCCTTGGATTCTATTTCTTGTTGTTTGGGCCTTGTCGCTTATAATAGAAACCTTTTGGCCAACGACCCGATTCATAAAGGTCGATTTTCCTACATTCGGTCTCCCGACAATTGCAATAAAACCTGATTTAAAGTTTGAACTCATGGTTGATCCTCCAGCACTTCTATTATTTATGTATAATACTATAAATTTAAGCCGATTTCATTTATTCGACAAAGGTTTATAAAACTAGAAAAAATTCGAAAGGATTAGACATGAAAAATCCATCTTTCCTTTGTCAAAGGTATTAAATAAAAAACTTAACTATTTTAGGTAAAAAGATAATAAAACCAACTATAACAGATATAATAGCCGCAACTAATACCGCGCTTGCAGCAATGTCTTTAATTAGCTTTGCCATTGGATGGATTTCAGGCTTTATATAGTCAATAATCCTTTCAATAGCACTATTAAACATTTCAGCAATAAATACAATTCCGCTTGTTAATAATAAAAGCGCCCACTCAATGGATGACAAACCGAAATAGATACTAGCTAATAGGACAGTAATAAATAGTATAAATTGGAGTTGAAAATTTTTTTCAGTTCGCAGTACTTCTTTTAAGCCATTCCATGCAAAGGAAAATCCAATTCGTTTCTTTTTATCTTTCAAGTTGAAAAGCACCAAGGATTTCTTCTTGTTTGGTAAACATTTCTCTTTCACTTTCTTCGTTATAATGATCGTATCCTAGTAAATGAAGAAAGCCATGGACTGCCAAAAAGCCTAATTCTCTTTGCAAAGAATGATTATACGCTTCTGCTTGTTGTTTTGCTTTATCAACCGAAATAACAATATCTCCTAATAACAATGGAATATCTTCTCCAACAATACTTACTTCCCCATCTACCGAATCCTGTAATGCAAATGATATTACGTCTGTCGGGGTATCTTGCTGCCGGTAATTTCTATTCAGCTCTTGAATTTCTCGATTATCTACGAAGTTGATCGACAGCTCTGATTCATGAGAAACCCCTTCTCTTTTAGCCGCATATTCAATTAATCGTTGGAGTAGGTCAATATCATCTGTTAAAACTGATTTCGTTTTATCATGAAAATCAATATGCATTACTTTGCCTCCTTCATCGGATATTGGATTCGTGTATGAAAAATCCCCTTTAATGTTTTACAAATTGTATCATGAACAATTTTGAGCTCCTGTAAAGTTAAATTAGTTTCATCGAATTGTCCATCCATTAATCGGTCATTTACAATCCCTGACACGATTTCTTCAATTTTTCCCTCAGTGGGCTCTTTTAACGATCGTACTGCAGCTTCTGCAGAATCGCAAATACAAATAATTGCTGCTTCTTTTGTTTGTGGCTTCGGCCCGGGATAGCGAAAGTCAGCTTCTGTAACGTTTGGGTTCTTTTCTTTTTCCTTATAATAGAAATACTTTAACAAAGAAGTGCCATGATGCTGCAATGCAATATCAATAATTTCCTTTGGCATCCGATGTTTTTTTAACATTGCCGCACCATCTTCTGGATGCTTTATAATAATTTCTGCACTATCCTTAGGTGATATAAAATCATGTGGGTTTTTTATCGAAATCTGATTTTCAATAAAATAATGTGGCTGTACCGTTTTACCAATATCGTGATAGTAAGCACCCACACGTGCCAAAAGTCCATTTGCTCCAACCGCTTCACATGCAGTTTCACTCAAATTCGCTACCATTACAGAATGGTGATACGTCCCCGGAGCCTCGGTTAATATTTTCCGTAATAAAGGCTGGTTTGGACTAGCAAGGGAAATTAATTTCATATCAGATAGTATGCCCAAACCAGTCTCAAAAAATGGGAGCAAACCAATTGTCAATACCGCAGAGAGCAATGCTGACACACTAGCGAAACCTATATATATTAATATATCTTGAAAAGAATATTTTTCAAAAGAAAAGAATATAAATAATAATACAGTAATACTATTTATACTAACAATACCAATACCCGACTTTACGATTGATAAACGATCTTTTACATTAAAAAGAAATACAACTCCAGCCAGCTGTGAAAACAAGAAATAAATGCCTGCCTCCATATTTAAAGATCCTGGTATTTCACCATTAAACAATAAACTACCTAAAATACTGTAGAGTATTGCTAATACAATGCTTAATCGTTCGTGTATTAATTGTTTTAGCAAAAGGGAGCCTGTAGCTACAGGTACTGCATAAAACAAATGATTATCCGTTGTAGTAAATATACTTACGACTTTCATTAATACAATCATAATTACACTAATTAGAACGATAGATACAATTGTCCCTTTATCTAGCGGCCGCTTTCTGTCTAATACGATCATTTCATACGCGATTACCCCTATAAGTAAAATAATCAATAGACCTAACGCAATAACTGGGTAAATATTCCTTTCCTTATCGAGCAGTCCAACGAGCTTTAATTCCTCATATATTTCATTTGTTATAATTTGTTCTTCTCTTACGATAATTTCCCCAGCACGGATTATTACTGGTTCCACATTGCTGGCAGCTTCCTTTCTTGCCTCCATTGTTTTCTCTACATCAAAAAAAGAATTCTCTACTACGGCAAACTCGCTTAAATCCATTAAAACAGTTTTTATATTTGTATTTAGATTTGTATACTTTATTTGCTGTTTTAATTCTTCAATTGAGCTTTGAATATTTTCCGTTCTGACACCATTTTCTAGAACCGTTTGTAATGATTGAACAAACCTTTTTTTGGCTTCTTTCCGTTCCTCTGGTTTGGCTTGAACGAGTTGTCTTAACAAATGATCGTCAATCGATTCAGTTATTTCGATAGATAAAACTTGATTTAAATGTTGAAGTTTCTCTTCGGTACTATGGAACGAGTGGTCGTCATTATCATTCTCATATTCTTTATCGAGCTGGTCAACTGCATCAAAAAGCTCTTCAATATATTCAATGCGCTCATCGGTTACTTCTTGTGAGATGTCATATCGATCAGTAACAGCTTGAACTGTCTCTCTCGTCTTTCGCTCAGTTTCCACAGCATTTTCGATTGTTATAGGGGAACGGATCGTTTCTTTCGCCCGATTAAATCTTTCTATGTCATATGTTTCTGTATAAACATTGTTAAGCGTAATAAAAAAGAAAAAAATACCTAATAATAGCATAGGTAAAAAAACAGTAACTATTTTAGACTGTACATTAAACTTATTTAAAAAATATTTTATCATGTATTCCACCCCATCGCCTAACACTACTTATACATGGAATCCATTCATTATTATGCTTTTCCGTAAGCATCTATAATTCGTTGGACAAGCGGATGTCTTACTACATCGGTCTGTTCTAAATATACAAATGATATACCTTCAATTTCTGCTAATAACTGATCTGCTACTTTTAGACCAGATGTAACGCCTTTCGGTAAGTCAATTTGTGTAATATCGCCTGTGATAACCATTTTCGAACCAAATCCGAGTCGTGTTAAAAACATTTTCATCTGTTCCGGTGTCGTATTTTGTGCTTCATCTAAAATTACAAATGCATCATCTAATGTACGTCCACGCATATACGCAAGTGGTGCAATCTCTATTATTTCTTTTTCTATTAATCGTGCCGATTGCTCAACTCCAAGTACATCATGTAATGCATCATACAACGGTCTTAAATAAGGGTCTACTTTTTCCTTTAAGTCTCCGGGTAGAAACCCTAAGCTTTCACCAGCTTCGACAGCTGGGCGTGTTAATATAATTCGCTTTGCCAAGCCATTTTTTAATGCGCGTACAGCAAGAACGACAGCTAGATACGTTTTCCCTGTACCCGCTGGGCCAATTCCAAATACGAGATCATGTGTTTTTATGGCGGTAGCATATTTATTTTGTCCTAACGTTTTAACACGGATCGGTTTTCCTTTTACATTTTTAGTAATTTCATCTTCAAACAACGTTTCAAATTGGTTTATTTTACCGTTTTTAGCAAGTTCAATCGCATATAATACATCTTGTTCGGATAGAGTAATTCCTTTCTCGATTATAGTTAGCAACGCATGAAGGATTACTTTAATTAAGTCTCTATCTTCTGCGCTTCCAGAAACAAGTACATTTTCTCCACGTGTAACAATGTGTATTTGTAGTTGTTCTTCCATCTGCTTTAAGTATTTATCATTATTTCCGAATAGCGCCAGTGCATCTGTTGGCCTATTTATTTGTAAATCAATTTCATGTAAGTTATCGGACATAGTGACTCTCCTTGAAATTTTGCTTCTATCGTGAATTAACGAATTTTTTGGTTAATTTGTTGTTCAATCGCAACATTTTCTAATGCGCTAATATACAGCTTTACTTTAACTTTACCATTCTCTATAGCTTCATGCAAAACTTTTTCTGATATAAATTGAGCTTTGGGTCCTAGCTCTAGCATCAATTCGTTCTTTGCCTGTCTAATTGCGATCTCAATTGCATCTTCTTTTGTCCGCTCTGATTTTTCCAATACCTTTTCGTGGTAGGTAATATCGATAAATGTAAATGGCAGCTTCCATTTAAGAAAATACAAATGTTTTTCTTTCCCTTCTTCATATATACGTGCATATTCAGGGGGACGTATTTTCCAATATGGAAATTGAATCCGGCCAAATTTAATCGTCTTTTTTGTTTTATAATTACCAGTTAAACGTTCAAATCGTTTGATAAGAGGCACTGTAACATTTACTTCATACCACGTGTTTGCAATGACCTCACCCTCGGCTGCGACTACAACTTGTTTTTGTTGCTTTTCATTATCGTTCTCTTCTTTATTTGATTCAATAATTCCTGAAACTAATAGATCGCCCTGTTTCACATAATCATTTATTTTTACTCTTGCTTGTCCATTCGAAATATACATGCGCTGAATCACCCCATCCTTTGCTGCTACTAGATGCTGAGGCGCATGTGTTTCTTTTTTTTCTACAATTTCTTTTTCTACCCCTTCTAGAAAAAGAGTTGTCCCCTTTTTGTGCACGCCAATCCATAAGAGATCAGGAACATCGTTTAATAGTTGCTGTTGCAACGTTTTTGACGAGGCCATCCCAAATGTTAAAGCACCGCGATGAATTCCATATGTATTCAGTTCTTTATATATTTTTTCTTCTACATCTGTTGTTACACCAGTTATTTTCACATCCCAAATAATATTAGACAGTAGAAAAAGAAGGAGTACACATATAAGCAGCGCAAAAACAATTTCTTTTCTTTTAATTTTCTTTTGAACAAAGAATGGTAACCCTTTTTTCTCAATAAAAGAAATTTTATATTTCGTTTGTCTTCTAATCCTTTTTATATCTGAAACGTACTTTAATGATACTTTTCCTTTACAAGATGTTTTCGATACTTTTTGAATGTCCCAAGCCGGAATACCTTTATTAATGAGTCGTTGAAAAAAATGCTCGGGATGTTTACCACTCACTGAAATAGTTACATAACCGGTTAATTTTGTTCCTTGTATATGCTTCATTTATATTCCCCTCTTTACACACAATTATCGCTGTATATATTTCACTTCTTTTATCGTACCTTCTAATAATATTTCTTCCGGAAGCATCATCTTAATAATAAAGCCCTCCCCTATTATTTGGACAAATCCATCGAAGGTTTTTAGCTTTAACTCTGTATCACTGTAGACAATGAGACCTTGATGATTTTCAATATATAAATGGATTTGCCCGATTAAGGTTAATCTAGGCAATTCTAAAACTACATCAGAAGGGAGTGCGAAATATTTTGTTAAGATGGGGTGTAATCGATGTCGCCATTTTTTCACACATGCTTCCTCCTCTCACAAATATATTTATGAACATATACGATAGATAAGAACAGAAAAAGGAAAATCGAGCTGATGAAGGGGGCGTTTTATCAATTTATTCAGGAAAGCAAGTGCAAAATGAGTGGAGATGTTTAAGTAAACAATTAGTAAAAAAGATTTTTCGATTAGCATGTATAAAAATCAAGAATAGACTTTGGAACTATTGAATGGAAGTTGAAAGGATTGAATCACGTATTTGTGGGTGTTATTTTAAGAAGTTAAAGAACCTCTCTTTGTATTCGTTAATTTTAGTATTGCCTACCGACCGCAGTAGATATACACTACGCTTTCCGTGAGGCTGAAGCCGTGCCCGCGGAAAGCATCCACCTGCAGTGAAAATGAACGGTGTTATTCATGTGTATATCGTTCGAAGTAAAATTGATCACATATTATCTAGTTAGATTCGTGCATCTGTTCCCCCACAAACATGTTACTCATACAGATGAAAGATGAAAAATTCCAGCGGGAGGAAAGGAATCGGTGAAAGCAATCATAATAAATTGGCATAGACGCAGCATTTACGACTATGCCAATTTTTAACAAATCATTCATTACTACTAGCACCACACATGTCTTTTTTTCATTAACAAAAAGACATTGCGCAAAGAACGACAGCATTTTATTGGCTTGTGTAGCAAAAAGAGCTCGCCACTCGCTTACGGAAATCGAGTATATTACACGAGTGGCGATATTAGAAAATAGCTCTTTCCAAACTATTTTCCAAATACGATAAAAAGGTTCTTTGTCATAGGACGTTGGTGATCTATTGTGTTTTGTTTCTACAGATTTTCGCTCGAAATAATGGTTTCTATAATGAAATCAAAATGTCATTAGTGATTTTTCTTCACCAACGTCGTATCGTGTACAACCGAAAAATCCATCCACTTGCACAAATTCACAAATGGATGGATTTTTATCGTATTAAAAAGTTTTTCTGTTCGAAATACGTGGACGATAAGGATTAACTGATCGAGGCGGCCCTAAAACTTCTGCCATTATAATACTCTCTACTAAGCCTTTTTGATTCAGTCTACCAGTAATTTGTTTTTGAAGAGAAGTTTGATCAGCCTCTTTGTCTTTGTTCGTCAGTAATTGATTATTTTTATGCGTAACCGCTGTCGATTGGAAGGCTTGATCGTTACGACTTGTTGTCATTTGATCGCTTTCTCGACGACTCATACCGCGTACTTGGTCTTTTAGACGTTCTAGCTGTTTTTCCCTTTGCTCTTCTGTAGATAACGACTGAATCGTATCTTGTACACGTTCTTCCACCTTTTTGTATTGCTTCGTTTCTACTTCTTTTGGATATGTTTTAGGGACATTTGAAGGTTCTTTATTTTCTTGTTGCTGATTAGATTTGTTTTTAAATAAGCTAATCAGCCCACTGATTATAATGAAAAGTAAAATAAAGTTACTTGTTATTAAATCAATAAAACCCTCCATCAAATCCCTCCTTCACCAATTCTATTATTTATCATTGTTTTCAGGTTCATGGTTTTTATCAGTCATATTTCCAATCGTACCACGCATATCTGTATCAGCGTCAATATTTTTATAGTTCATATAATCCATTACACCCATATTACCTGAACGCAATGCTTCTGCTAATGCCTTTGGCACTTCCGCCTCCGCTTCAACTACATAAGCGCGCATTTCTTCAACTCGGGCTGACATTTCTTGTTCTCGTGCAACTGCCATTGCCCGCCTTTCCTCCGCTTTCGCTTGAGCAATGTTTTTATCTGCCTGCGCTTGATCTGTTTGTAAAATTGCTCCAATGTTTTTACCGATATCTACATCTGCAATATCAATTGATAAAATTTCAAAGGCTGTACCAGAATCAAGCCCTTTAGCTAAGACTGTATGTGAAATTGAATCCGGGTCTTCTAATACTTGTTTATGTGTTTTCGAGCTACCTATTGTACTAACGACCCCTTCACCTACTCGGGCAATAACAGTTTCCTCACCAGCACCACCTACGAGTCGGTCAATATTCGCTCGTACTGTAATTCGAGCCAATGCTTTAACTTCAATCCCATCCATTGCTATACCAGCAATAAATGGTGTTTCAATTACTTTTGGATTAACACTCATTTGAACCGCTTCCAATACATTACGTCCTGCTAAATCAATGGCAGCACCCCGTTCAAAAGGTAATTCAATGTTTGCGCGGTGTGCTGCAATTAATGCATTAACAACACGGTCCACATTCCCACCAGCTAAATAATGACTTTCGAGCTGATTCGTACTCACATCAAGTCCTGCTTTGTACGCCTTAATTAACGGATTAATTACTCTAGATGGAATAACACGACGAAGCCTCATTCCTACTAATGTAAATAAACCTACTTTAACACCTGCTGCAAGTGCACTTATCCAAAGCATAACAGGCACAAATGTAAACAGGACAGCAATCGCTATTAAAATGATCGCAATAATAATAATTGGTAAAATTTCCAATTCCATAATTTTTCCTCCTATAAAAATTAATTGTTTTTTTCTAATTCTCGTACTACAATTCTCATACCTTCAACTTTTACTATCGTTATCTTTTTGTTTACATCAATAAAACTTCCTTCTGTCACTACATCAAGTCGCTCATTATCAATAAGCGCCGTTCCGGATGGTCTTAAAGGGGTGACAGCGACACCCTTTTTACCTATTAAATCCAACCGATTAGATGAAGAGACATAACCTAAATCCGAAGTCGTTCGATCTCTTAAAATAATATGGCGAAAAATCCCTTTCTCCAAACCGATCGATTTGAATAAGATAACCGCTGCAATAATTGAAACAATAAAAGCAATGGCGATACTCATTGACATATGGCCAATGTCATAGCCAGATAAAAATAATGAACCGATGATTGCACCTACTCCAATCAGTCCGATAATTCCACCTGGTACAAAGAATTCTAAAACGATTAATACAATCCCTAGAATTAGTAAAATTACTGCTTCCATTCCAGCCAGACCGGCAATTATATGCCCGTAGAAAAACAACACTAGAGAAATTAACCCCATTGTTCCTGCAACGCCGAACCCTGGAGAATACAGCTCTACAATTAATCCGAGACTAGCTACTGATAGCAGGATAGGAATGACAATCGGACTAGTGACAAATCGGGCAACTTCCTCCGCAAACGTTGTTTCTGTTTCAACAACTGTAGCGTTAGAAAGGTTCAATTCATACAACAATTCAATGCGATTGCTTACTATTCCTTCCGCATATTGAACTTCGACAGCATCTTTCGGACTTAGCGTTAAAAACTCTCCCTTTGGTGCCCCGTATTCCGGTAGGTGTTTGTCTGCATCTGCCATAGCGACTGCATAAGCTGGATCGCGTCCCTTTGATTCTGCAGCGCTTTTCATTGCTGCAATCCAAGCCGATTGTGCTTTTTTATCTGCTGCTGAACCGTCTTGGGTTATTACACCGCTTGCTCCCATAGTTGCCTGTGGATTCATGTAAATATGGTCTGTATTCAATGCTAAATAAGATCCCGCAGATAATGCTTCGTTTACAATATAGGATGTTGTAGGTGTATCCAACTTTTGTAATAGCTTGCCAATTTGTCCTGCTGCATCTACTCGGCCGCCTGGAGTATCAATCTCAAAAATAATATGATTTGCCCCTGCTTCTATTGCTTCATTGGTTGTTCGTTCTAGAAAAGCTTCTAGCCCTCGCTCTACTTCATTTTCAATCGGAATAATATAAACGAGCTTGTCTTTTCCTTCGCTGTTGCCGTTTTCTTTTGCTGCAATTGTCGGAATAAAAGAAAATAGGCTTAACAACAAAATAATTAATATGTATTGACGATTCGTGACTACGGTCACCAACAATCACCTCGATCTAAGCGGCAAATAAATTAAGATGCAGTCATTTAATGATAGCATAAACAACACACGATATCACCATTCATCTAATAATAAATAAAATTGGTTCTTGGTTAAATGACGTCCGTGATGTATTTTCAGTCGAGGAACACCTACTAAATTAAGTAGAACGAAAATGTCAAAGCTTTCGCTCTGATTTCGTAACTTGCACTACAGCCGACAGGCTTTCCGCGGGCACGGCCTCAGCTTCTAGCTCCTCTATCCGAGTCGATACAGTGATCTTCGGACGCGTGCTATTTTCCGCAGGAGTCCGTAGACTTTCGTTTCAGTCAGCTTAAAGTGGGCTAATAACCTTATCGCACACACTACCATGCTGTTTCATTTGCATTGGAGTGTGTTTCTTTGGTTTTCGTTTGAAATAAAGCATGATTCGATACATATAATTCGTGAAGTTTCTGTACCCATAAGCGACTCTATTAAGTACTTTAATGCATCGTAATCACGATTTGTCGAAGGTGATACAGAGCAAACCCCGCTCAATCGATAGGAAAGGATGTGCATCAACATACTAGATGATAACTAGCGCGTTCATATTTTTGGAGTTAATTTTCCATCGACATATTTACACGCCTCTTCTTTGTGCATTCCATCATTTGCACAACTTCCTTCAAAATTACTGTTTGAATCTTAACTATTAAGTAAGTTTCTTATATTATTAGAAAAAGACAAGTGATTTCCCTCCTGGATATGGTTTTCGGCGACTTTTATTCTACGGGAAAAATTTACTTGTTTTCTATTATGAATTCAAAAATGACGTCAGTGAATTTCCTTCACCAACGTCATATATTGTACAACCTTTAAATTAAAAGGCTCTTGCACTAAAGGCAAGAACCTGTCATTGTTTAGTAAGTTGATTTATAACCATTTTATTGATTAACGAGCCGTCTGCCTTTCCTTTAACTTTAGGCATAATCGCGCTCATAACCTTTCCAATATCCTGCTTCGATGTAGCATTAACTTCAGTTATTGTTTGTTTAACTATTAGTTCAAGCTCATCTTTAGTCATTTGCGTTGGCAAATAGTTTTCCACAATGGAAAGTTCAACTTCAAGCTTTTGTACGAGATCATCACGTCCGGCAGATTTAAATTCTTGGAGAGAATCTTTTCTTTGCTTTAACTCGCGTGATAGAATGGAAAGTTCACTGTCTCCAGATAACGTTTCTTCACCTGTACGAATTAATTCATTCTGCAATGAAGCTTTGATCATACGAATGACACTAAGTTTTTCTTTGTTTTTATCTCTCATTGCTTGTTTCATATCTTCATTCAAACGGTCTGAAATTGTCATTCGGTACACCTTCTTTAAAATTTACGCTTCCGTGCAGCTTCCGATTTCTTTTTACGTCGTACGCTTGGTTTTTCATAGTATTCACGCTTACGATATTCAGATAATGTTCCACTTTTTGACACACTGCGTTTAAAGCGACGAAGAGCATCTTCAAGAGACTCATTTTTACGAATGCGAGTTGTATTTGACATACTAGTTTCCCTCCCTCCGGAGTACAAGACAAG
Source organism: Virgibacillus sp. W0430 (assembly GCF_051846935.1). Taxonomy (NCBI): domain Bacteria; kingdom Bacillati; phylum Bacillota; class Bacilli; order Caryophanales; family Bacillaceae; genus Virgibacillus; species Virgibacillus sp. W0430. Next base: position 16,231 of record NZ_JBPYCS010000028.1, on the reverse strand, counting down.
ATTCTTAAGACATTAAAAAGTAATGCCTAATAAAATTATAATATATCGATTGTTTAAGGTCAACAGATTAATAATGTAGTTCTATTATAATGGTGTAACAGCATCGTCAATTATGCGAACAAAATTACCGTTGTTTACTGGGTAGCCTGGCTTCGTTAATTTTACTTTTACAACTTTTCCAATTAAATTAGTTGGACCGGAAAATTGTATTTTTAAGTAATTATCTGAGTAGCCAATAAGCGTATTCGCATCTGTTTCCCCGTGTTCCTCTGGAATAACTTCTAGCACTTCCTGATCGAAAGTGGATGCATATTGCTCAGCAAGCTGATTCGATAAGTCGATCATCCGCTGTACACGATTGTTTTTTTCTGCTTCCTCAACTTGATTATCCATTCGTGCAGCAGGTGTTCCTGTGCGACGCGAAAAAGGAAAGACATGCAATTCAGAATAGCCTATTTCTTTAACGAAATTGTATGTCTCCATAAACTCTTCCTCTGTTTCTCCAGGGAATCCGACGATTACATCAGACGTTATGGCAAGTCTTGGCAAGGCTTGTTTAATTTTATCTATCTTTTCTTTATAAAATGCGCTTGTATATTTTCGTCTCATTCTATCTAATACTGTATCAGAGCCAGATTGTAACGGAATATGCAAATGACGAACGATTTTTTCGGACTGATCCAACACTTGAATGACTTCATCTGTAATTTGACTCGCTTCAATTGAAGAAATTCGAATCCTTTTTAACCCTTGAACTTTTGACTCAAGCTCTTGAAGAAGCTTTGCAAAATTGTAGTCGGGCATATCTTCTCCATACCCAGCTGTATGGATCCCGGTAAGGACGATCTCTTTATACCCTGCGTCTACAAGTTGTTGCGCTTGTTTAAGAACATTTTCAGGATCTCTAGATCTTAATAGACCGCGGGACCATGGGATAATACAAAATGTACAGAAGTTATTACATCCTTCTTGGATTTTCAAGGAAGCACGCGTACGGTCACTAAATTGTGGAACATCCATTTCTTCAAATACACGGTTTTTCATAATGTTCGAGACTCCGTTAATCGGTTCTCTTGTTTTTTGGTGTTCCTCGATATATTCAATCATTTTTTTACGATTTTGCGTACCAACTACGATATCAACACCAGGTATTTCCATAATCTCCCCTGGTGAGGTTTGTGCGTAGCAGCCAGTTACACAAATAATTGCTTCTGGATTTTTACGGACCGCACGGCGTATTATTTGACGGCTCTTTTTGTCTCCTGTATTCGTAACTGTACATGTGTTTATAACATATACATCGGATTGTCGATCAAAGTCTACGCGTTCATAGCCGTGTTCCATAAACATTCGCCAAATTCCTTCTGTTTCGTAATGATTCACTTTACAACCTAATGTATGAAAGGCAACTTTAGGCATTTTAACACCCCAATTCTTCAAAGTGATAGGAAATGCTTGATAATAAATAGAGTGCAGCTGTTTCCGTGCGTAATATTCTCGGACCGAACCGAACTGGTACGAAGTCATTTGCTTTTAATGTATTAATTTCTTTGTCAGAAAAGCCGCCTTCAGGTCCTATACAGACGAGTAACGAATCCCCACTTTTTAACTTTTTCAACTCTGTCGCTAGCGATTGATAAGTTGCTTGCTTTGCTTCGTTTTCATATGCAACTAATTTAATTGTATACGTTTTACTGTCTGCAATTAATTTGGACAGGGAAACCGGTTTTTGTACGAATGGGATAAAATTACGCTCGCTTTGCTCACTTGCTTCTTTCACGATTCTAGCGTAGCGTTTCACTTTTTTTTCAGTTTTTCTTTTATCCCAATTTACAACGGATCGCTCCGCCTGAAATGGGATAAATCCCCAAGCACCGAGCTCCGTACCTTTTTGCAAAACGAGCTCGAACTTATCTCCCTTCGGCAATCCTTGGGCAATTGTAACTTTTATTGGCGACTCTTTATTGCTATCCAACCATTCAATTATTGATCCGATCACACGGTTATTCTCAAAAGATAGTAGTCTACATCTCGCTGCTTTGCCATTCGGATGACAGCAAATAATCTCGTCATTAATTTTACTTCTCATGACGTTTATAATATGATGCGCATCTTCATCCTCAATAGATACATTATTTGCTTTCCAGCTATCTTCTTGTAAAAAATATCGTTGCATGAACAAGCACCTACTCCACTTTTATAGCAACAAGTGAAATCCATCCATTCATCTCATGTTTTTCTGCAATGTGAAATTTATTTTTTATCAAATGTTCTTTCACCTGTTGCTCCTTTTTAGCAATAATTCCTGAAGTAATAAATAAGCCGTTATTCCGTAAGTTATCCCATGCTTTGTCCGTAAACTTCACAATAATTTCTGCTAAAATGTTAGAAACAATAATATCAGCTCGTTTTTCGACACCGTTCAACAGATCATTTTGTTTCACTTCCACTCTATGTTCAACGCCGTTCATTGCGACATTCGTCCTTGTACTTCTCACGGCAACCTCATCTAAATCGTATGCATAAATGTTTTGTGCACCTAATTTGGCAGCGACAATACTTAATATACCTGAACCACAGCCTACGTCTAGAACAATATTATTGTTAGAAACGTATTTTTCAAGCGCTTTTATACTTAATATTGTAGTAGGATGAGTACCCGTTCCGAAAGCCATGCCTGGATCTAATTCAATAATCTGTTCTTCATCTGTTTTTGGAGCATATTTTTCCCATGATGGAACAATTGTAATGCGATTTGTAATTTGAACAGGTTTATAAAACTTTTTCCATGCGTTTGCCCAATCATCTTCTTTTATTTCTTTTAATGATATTTTTTTTGCACCAAGCCGAAACCCTATTTGCTCTAATGTTTTGAAGTAATCTTTAATTCCGCTAACTTTATCATGTACTTGAGCATTATTAGAGAAATAAGCTTTAATTAAGATGCCATCCGCTGGGTAATCGCGCGGATCAAGTGCATACAATTCGCCAAACATTTGAATATTTTCTTTCACTAAATCTGCTGGGTCTTCTATAACGGTTCCGTTCGCTCCCATTTCATTCAAGAAATTAGAGATCGGCTCCATTGCTTCGTTGCTCGTATGAATTGTAACTTCCACCCATTGCAAACAGGTTCACATCCTTTTATCGTCTAGATTACCCTATTTGTTCGTTATGAATTCTAATTTAAAAAAGCTATTGGTCACCCTTAAATGCTTTTTTAAATCGTTGGAAAATGGAATCATCCTGCTCAACAATTGGGTCGTTTTTACTAATTTCATTAAATTCCATTAGTAATTCCTTTTGTCTGCTCGTTAATTTAGTAGGTGTGACTACCCGTATTTGAATATGTTGATCACCGTGTCCGTACCCTCGTACATTTGGAACCCCTTTACCTTTTAGTCGAAAAGTTTTACCTGTTTGGGTCCCTGCCGGTACTTTAATTGATACTTTACCATGGACAGTCGGCACTTCAATTTCATCTCCTAAAGCAGCCTGCGCAAATGTAATAGGCAATTCACAATAAATGTTATCGCCTTCTCTTTTGAAGAAATCATGACTTTTTATTTGTACAACAACAAATAAATCGCCTGGAGGCCCACCATTTTTTCCTGCTTCCCCTCTACCAGAAACACGGATTTGTTGCCCTTCATCAATACCTGCCGGAATCGAAATTTTTATCTTTGCGTGTTTTTTAACTTTTCCATTCCCATTACATGTTGGACATTTCTCTGGAATGATCTTTCCAGTTCCATGGCAATGGTGGCAAACTCGCCGATTTACTACCTTGCCGAATGGAGTGTTTTGTTCCATATTTAGCTGTCCGGTACCTTTACAATACGTGCACGTTTTGGGTTTAGTTCCCGGCTTTGCTCCTGATCCTTTACACGTGCTGCATTCTTCATCTTTTGGGATACTGATTTCCGTTTCTTTACCAAAAACAGCCTCTTCAAAATCTAAAACAATTGTGTATTGTAAATCAGCCCCTTGTTGCGGAGCATTTGGATCTTGACGATGTCCTCCGCCGAAGAACATATCAAAAATATCACCGAATCCAGAAAAGTCTGATGCACCTGCACCAAATCCTTGGCCGTTTGTAGCCGCATGACCAAATTGATCATATTGAGCACGCTTTTGTTCGTTGCCAAGTACTTCGTATGCTTCTTTCGCTTCTTTAAATTTCTCTTCAGCACCGGCTTCTTTGTTTACATCTGGATGATATTTTCTTGCTAATTTGCGGTAAGCTTTTCTTATTTCATCTTTAGATGCGTTTTTATCTATACCAAGTACATCATAATAGTCTCTTTTACTCAATCGTTCATCACTCCCCGACACACACTAATTACATCCGTTTAATCTTATCATTTCTTACAGAAGGAACGCAAACGCTCATCGAACGGACTTTACGTTCTTCTTGTTATCAGAAAAAAGTCAAAGCCAAGATAAACCCGACTTTGACTTAATTTTTTACAAAGCTTATTTTTGATCCTCTTTTTTCTCATCTTCGTCTACTTCCGTGTAATCAGCATCGACTACGTCCTCTGCTTGTTCGGAAGCATCTCCTTCTTGCCCTGCTTGTGCCTGCTGTTCTTGAGCCATTTGTTCATAAAGTTTGACAGATAGCTGTTGAACTTGCTCTTCTAGCGCTTCTTTCTTAGCCTTAATTTCATCTATATCATCTGATTCGATTGCTTTTTTCAATGCTTCTTTTGCTTCTTCTGCTTTCTGCTTTTCATCGTCTGAAACCTTTTCAGCTAAATCTTTCAAGGTTTTATCCGTTGTAAAAATAAGCTGATCGGCTTCATTACGTAAATCTATTTCTTCACGGCGTTTTTTATCTGCTTCCGCATTTTCTTCCGCATCCTTAACCATTTTATCAATTTCTTCATCGGATAAACCGGAGGATGATTTAATTGTTATAGATTGTTCTTTATTCGTACCTAGATCTTTCGCACGAACATTAACAATACCATTTGCATCAATATCGAAAGAAACTTCAATTTGCGGCACTCCTCTAGGTGCTGGAGGAATGTCTGTAAGTTGGAAACGGCCAAGTGTTTTATTATCGGCAGCCATTTCACGTTCTCCTTGTAGTACATGAATATCTACTGCCGTCTGATTATCGGCTGCTGTTGAAAACACTTGTGATTCACTTGTAGGAATAGTTGTATTTCGCTCAATAAGCTTCGTTGTTACTCCGCCCATTGTCTCAATTCCTAAAGATAGTGGTGTAACATCAAGCAATAGAACATCTTTAACGTCTCCTTGCAATACACCACCTTGAATTGCTGCTCCTAGCGCAACTACTTCATCAGGATTTACGCCTTTAGATGGCTCCTTACCGGTTTCCTTTTTAATAGCTTCCTGTACAGCTGGAATACGAGTAGAACCACCTACAAGAATTACTTTATCAATGTCGTTTGCACTAAGATCTGCATCAGATAGTGACTTACGTACTGGAATCATCGTCCGCTCTACTAAGTCAGATGTTAATTCTTCAAACTTTGCACGTGTGAGGTTCATTTCTAAATGCAATGGACCAGCATCGCCCGCCGTAATAAACGGCAGAGAGATTTGTGTTTGTGAAACTCCTGACAAATCTTTTTTCGCTTTTTCAGCGGCATCCTTCAATCGTTGTGTAGCCATTTTGTCCTGTGACAAATCAATTCCGTTTTCTTTTCTAAATTCCTGAACCATATGTTCAATAATTACTTCGTCAAAATCATCTCCACCAAGGCGGTTGTCACCTGCTGTAGAAATAACTTCAAATGTTCCGTCACCGATATCAAGTATAGATACGTCAAACGTACCTCCACCTAAGTCATATACTAAAATCGTTTGGTCTTGGTCGTCTTTGTCAATACCGTAAGCTAAAGCTGCTGCAGTCGGCTCGTTAATGATGCGTTCAACTTCTAAACCTGCGATAATCCCTGCATCTCTTGTCGCTTGACGTTCAGCATCATTAAAATATGCTGGAACCGTTATTACAGCTTTTTCTACTTTTTCACCAATATAATCTTCTGCATATGACTTTATATGCTGAAGAATAATTGCTGATACTTCTTGTGGCGTGTAATCTTTCCCATCAATGTTCACTTTATAATCGGTTCCCATATGACGTTTAACAGATTGAATGGTATCCGGGTTTGTAATTGCTTGTCGCTTAGCTACTTCACCCACTTGACGTTCTCCATTTTTGAACGCCACTACAGATGGAGTAGTTCGATTCCCTTCTGGGTTAGGGATAACGACTGCTTCCCCACCTTCCATAACAGAAACACAAGAATTTGTTGTACCTAAATCAATACCAATAATTTTACTCATAACGACACTCTCCTTTACTACAAAGACAAATTATTTATTTACTTTAACCATTGCAGGTCGTATTACGCGGTCGTTTAAAATATATCCTGCTTGTAGTTCTTCGACAATCGTATTTGATTCTTTTCCTTCTTCCTCTACTTGCATAACCGCATGATGCAAGTTCGGATCAAAAGGTTCATCAACCGTTTTAATTTTTTCTATTCCTTGTGCTTTAAATGCTTCTTGAAGTTGATTATATACCATTGTAATACCTTCAAATAAGTTTCGATTATCGTCATTCACTTCAATTTTTAAAGCCCGCTCGAAATTATCGATTGCTGGAAGTAATGCGTCAGCTAAATCTTGAGACTTATATTTGCGTTCTGCAGCTTTTTCTCTTTCAGAACGTTTCTTAAAGTTTTCATATTCGGCTTGTAAGCGCAACAAGCGATCGTTAACAGAATCTTTTTCCTTCTCCAGGCTATCAAGCTTCTGGTGAAGTAATTCCAGTTCTACTTCCGCCTCAGTATTATTATCTACATGATCGCTTTCTGCCTCATTACTATGATCTGTCTCTTTATGTTCAAGATCAATTTGTTCCACCGTATCCTGTTCATCAGTAACTACGGTTTCCTTACTCTGCTCTCCCACTACAGCACCTCCCAAAAATACTAGCCATTGTACACTCTATCATGAAATGTAGTTGAAATAAACAATTTACTATTTAATAAATAACCGATTTGCAATAGCCAATATTTTATTGATTATTTTGATACCATACATATAAGGCATCTGTCATTTCTTCGGATAAAGCATGCAATAATGTTATAACTTTTCTGTACTCCATGCGTGTTGGACCTATGAGCCCAATTGTTCCTACTTGCTCACTTCCTAATTGATAATTTGCGGTGATTAAGCTTAAATTTTTAATTGCTTCGATCTTATTTTCATTACCAATAGAGACACGCAAGCCTTTATCATTATTTTTCAATAAATTTACAATCGCCTCTTCATTTTCCATCATGGAGTAAAAAGAATGTACCTTATCGACATCTTGAAACTCGGGCTGCATTAACATGTTTGATTTCCCGCCAATATACAATTTGACCGATTCATCATGAGATAGTACCGTCTTTAAATAACGAAAGAGCTGTTCAGAATTTTTAATGTACTTTTTCATTAGAAAATGAATCTCAGCATCTAATCGATCGGATAAATGAGTAATTGGAACAGCGTGCAATCGTTCGTTCAAAATATTAACCATTTTTTCCAAATCGGAAGTACTTATACCTTCTGGAATTGTAAATGAACGGTGCTCAACGTGCCCCGTATTCGTTACTAGAATTGCTACAGCAGTTTGATCAGATAATGGAACGATTTGAATTTGTTTTAATTTCGTTTCATTAACTTCTGGTCCAAGTATTATGGACGTATAATTCGTCAAGTCTGATAACACTTGGGCCGACATTTGTACAATTTGCTCAAACGCAAAAAAGCCATCCTGCAGCATATGCTTAATCACGTCAACCTCCTGTAACTGAATCGAAGGAGCAATAACATGATCGACATAATAACGATACCCTTTTTCAGACGGTATGCGACCAGAGGAAGAATGTGTTTTCTCTAAAAGCTCCATATCTTCTAAATCGGCCATAACATTTCTTATTGTTGCTGCGCTCAAGGTAATATTTTCTTTCTTAGAGATAAGTCTTGAGCCAACGGGATGGGCAGATTCGATAAAGTCATCAATGATAGTCTGTAATATAAGTAGCTGCCTATCTGTTAACATGCTGATCATCACCTCTGTTAGCACTCGAAGCTACAGAGTGCTAATGCTAATAATAAATTATCAAATCATTATTTTTTTGTCAATGTAGATGACTTACTTGATTGTGTCAATTGTTTACGATTGGATATGTCCATTCTTAATTTTCTACTCGTACGACTTACTTCTTCCTATTTTGCTTGTATAAAACAGAAAAAATTATTTAGTATGTGTCTCACTAAATAATTTTTTCTTTGGTATATAAATGATTAATCATCGTTCAATTGCAAAACAGCCATAAAAGCTTCTTGTGGCACTTCAACGGATCCAACCATTTTCATTCGCTTTTTACCTTCTTTTTGTTTTTCCAAAAGCTTCCGTTTCCTCGTTACGTCGCCCCCATACAGCTTAGCTGTGACGTCTTTTCGTACAGCTTTAATAGTGGAACGGGCTGAAATTTGATTACCAATAGCAGCCTGCACAGGTACTTCAAACTGCTGTCTCGGAATGAGCTCTTTTAGCTTTTCGACAATTTGCTTTCCTCTAGAGTAAGCGAAATCACGATGAACGATGATGGATAAAGCGTCAATTGGCTCAGAGTTTAATAAAATATCCATTTTAACAAGATTAGAGGCGCGGTTACCAATAAATTCATAGTCAAGTGATGCATAGCCCTTTGTTTGCGATTTTAACTGGTCAAAAAAGTCGTAGACAATTTCAGATAATGGTATTTCATAAATAACATTCACCCGAATATCATCTAAATATTGCATATCTACAAATTGGCCTCGCTTTTTTTGGCAAAGCTCCATTACTGTCCCTACATAATCGTTTGGCACCATCACAGTAGATTTAACAAATGGCTCGCGTATTTCATGAATCGATTGAGGATCTGGCATAGACGATGGATTATCTACTTTAATCATTTCGCCGTCCGTTTTTTCAACTTCATAAATAACACTAGGAGCTGTAGTTATTAAATCAATATTAAATTCCCGTTCAATTCTTTCTTGAATAATTTCCATGTGCAATAAGCCGAGGAATCCACTACGAAAACCGAAACCAAGAGCTTGAGATGTCTCTGGCTCATATTGTAAAGATGAATCGTTTAATTCAAGTCTCTCAAGTGCTTCACGTAAATCATTGTATTTTTTTGAATCAACAGGATACAATCCACAAAATACCATTGGATTTAATTTACGGTAACCTGGTAGTGGGGCTTCTGCAGGGTTATGAGCTAATGTGATCGTATCACCTACTCGAGTATCCGCAACATTTTTAACAGCCGCTGTTAAAAAACCTACATCTCCAACAGTCAATTCATCTTTATTGACTGGACTTGGTGTAAATACACCTAACTCTTGAACTTCATATTCCTTTTCGCTTGCCATCATGCGAATTTTATCTCCGACTTTTACGGAGCCTTCTTTTATACAAACATACGCAACGACTCCACGGTAGGAATCATACAACGAATCAAATATTAACGCTTTAAGAGGTTCCTCTTGTTCTCCTGCTGGAGGAGGAACTACTTCAACAATTCTTTCTAATATTTCATCGATGCCTATATTATCTTTTGCCGATGCTAATATAACATCATTCGGATCAATTCCGACTACATCGACAAGCTCTTTTGTTACGCGCTCAGGATCTGCGTTCGGCAAATCAATTTTATTAATAACAGGGATGATCTCCAAATTGTTATCTAAAGCAAGATAAACATTTGCGAGTGTTTGTGCTTCGATCCCTTGTGCTGCATCCACTACAAGAATAGCTCCCTCACAAGCAGCTAAACTTCTCGATACTTCGTACGTAAAATCAACATGTCCTGGTGTATCAATTAAATGAAATGTATACGTCTCTCCACTTGGTCGTTGATAGTTTAATTGAACCGCATTAAGCTTGATCGTTATCCCGCGTTCTCGCTCTAAATCCATACCGTCCAAAAATTGTTCCTTCATTTCACGTTTCGTTAATGCTTTTGTATTTTCTAATATTCGATCAGCTAGTGTTGATTTGCCATGATCTATATGAGCAATGATTGAAAAATTCCGTACATTTCTTTGTTCCTTCACCATGAATGCTGTTCACTCCCAAATATGTCTGCATCTGCTTTTCAAACTCCAAAAAAATTATTGCTAGCATTGATTATAGCAACAGTATTCAATCGTTTCAATAGATATAGAATAAGCAGATTGAGTCACGTATTTGTGGGTGTTAGTTTAAGAAGTTAAAAAACCTCTCTTTGTATTCGTTAATTTTAGAATTGATTCCTACCGACCGCAGTAGATATACACTACGCTTTCCGTGGGCAGTGAAAATCAACGGTGTTATTCATGTGTATATCGTTCGAAGTAAAATTGATCTCATATTATCTAGTTAGATTCGTGCATCTGTTCCTCCACAAACATGTTACTCATACGAATAAGCAATCGATCTAAAAAAAGAATGGACAGACGTAACTGCGTAACTGATTTGATTCCATTTTTATAAAACGAGTTATTCATTTGCGATCCTGCGCAGAACGATTACGCTCTTCTTAATAAGTTTGCGTATAAATTATAAGAATAAAATGTATGCGGAAGAACATATGACCGATTTATTGTAGTTTACTATTGTTGGTAAGGGTATGGTGTATTTATTTCGTTTATGGACTATTCCATGGTAACCTTTAATTCATTCAAAAAACAATTCAGCAAAGCGATACAATACATGTACGACTAATTCGTAAAAAGCACGAACAATTTTATCTAAAAATCCAGCTATCTTCTGAACTAAGTGGTCTTCCTCGGTTAAAAGAGCGGCCTTTTTAGGATTTGACTGTTTAGGCTCCTCTACTTCCTGTACTTCTACTTCTTCAACGACATCATCGAAATCAACCGGCCCATATGTATCATCATTATTTTTATCAATCCCAAAAGCCATTCCAGACAAGAAGAACACTGCTAATAATAATAGAATTATAAAAACACGAGCCATGCTTATTCCTCCTTGATTTGTACATCTACTTTTTCTGCTTCCCAATACATCTTGCTAAATACTTCCGCAACTACATCTGCACTTCGAAATAACTCATCTAAATTATTGTCAACACCGCCAATTTCTAGTAATAGTGCATTTTCAGATAGATCTTGATTGAACACTCCATTTGTTCCTGCGCCTTCCTTTGTTATTACTCCCTTACTTAACCCAGGGTAGCTTTCTTGGATTTCATAATGCATCGCAGTAGCTAAAGCTAGATTTTTCTCATAGGAAGCATATTCTGCACCAACGACGAATAATAGCTGAGCGTAATCTTTTCCATTGATTGATTTCGTCGTTTTATTACGACGTAAACTATCCCGATGTATATCAAAAATGTATTGAATATTTTTATTTTGGCCAATAGCTTCCTCTACAATTGGGCGTGAAGCATCATAGGACTTCCCATATTTCCATCCTTTTTGATTTAACACTTGCATAATATCCGTCGAATCTCTTGATGTACCGATACCGTTCAATTCCAAAGTTTTAGCGATTCGATCGCTAACTTTTGTTACATTTACTTCTTCGTGATGTGCTGAATTCGGATCGGTTACACCTGGAAGATGGGGCAGGAACGATTCTCTATTATGTGTGTTATAAATAAACACTACTTTTTTATCACCTGTCGATAGTCCCGTGTTTTCTGTTTGCTTTATATCTTCCTCGGGCTCATCAGCAACGGCTTCTCGCTTTTTTAGCACCTCTTCTAACGGTGGAGACGATTCGAACGACAAATTTGCGTAGTCAGTCCCCTCGCCAGCAACTATAATCCGATGCTCAAATGAAGAATACCCAGGGATGACGTGAGCAAGCAAGCTACGTGGATCGCCTGATTTTATATTTGTTGCTACTTGAAATAATGTATTTGATAATTTTGGTATTGATTTACCTTCAGGAAATGCATCTTTAAATAATCGATTCTCAAGTCCGATTAAATACAAAAAGGTCGAACTTTCAATGTCGCTTGTCCAAGTCGTAATTGCTTGTGAAGAAAAACGATATGCAGGCTTTGCAGTAGTTAACATGCCTATAAATATAACCAAAACAACGATGCAAATAAGATATATTCCCCCACTTCTGCGTAAAAAGGGGGCAATGTGATGTTTACTATTTTTAAAAAACAATGTTCTATCCTCCTTGCCAGCAATTTATGCCTCATATTTAAACTCTATGAGAAAAGCGAAAGAGATAGAACATTATCTGTTATATTCTTATTTTTTTAATAGAAGTCTTATTTATCGTGTATAAGCGGAGAAGTTATCCGTATTTACATTTTCATGCAGTGCTGCATTAATTCCACTTGCAAGTACAGTTGCCATATCTATCATAAATCCGTCCACTTCTTTCGGTGTTACCATCAGATTATGCCCAATAGGCGTTAACACTTCAGCTATTAATTTTCTTTTTTCGTCCTCTTGTAAATTTCCGACCATTCCTAAAAAAGCACTTCTTTTTTTAGGATCCGGTAAGTCCGTTTCCTTAAATTTTTTCTCACCAAAGCTTAAACTAGCTGGAACAAGTGATTTCGATGGTTTATCTTTTTCTTTCCACTCTCTGCCGAAATGTTTTAATAGAAAATCAATCGCATCACTTGTTATCGTTACAGCATCAACAACAGTCGGTACTCCTACTGCAAATACAGGAATACCTAACGTATCCTTGCTCAATTCCTTCCGCTTATTCCCCACCCCTGAGCCAGGGTGAATGCCTGTGTCTGATAACTGGATCGTTTCATTTATTCGCTCAATTGAACGGGAAGCAAGTGCATCAATTGCAATAATAAAGTCCGGCTTAAATTTTTCGACAATTCCTCGAATAATATCACTCGTTTCCATACCTGTAACTCCCATAACACCAGGAGTAATCGCTGCAACTGGACGATAGCCTGCAGCTACTGTTTCGTATTCGAGCTGAAACAGATGGTTCGTAACGAGTATTTTTTCTATTGACATTGGACCAAGTGCATCAGGAGTAACATTCCAATTTCCTAAGCCGACAATTAAACCGGTGCTTTCCTGTTTAATGTTGTGCAGTTTTAATAAAGATTTCAATTCTTCTGCTAAGATTTCAGCTGCTTCGTGCTGCTTTGTTGTATCTTGCTTTTTAACACCGTCTGCATATATCGTAATATAAGTTCCTGCTTTTTTTCCGAGCATTTTCGCTCCTTGATTATCAATTGATACGTAGGAAACATTAATATTACCAATAGTTCGATCTTTGACGGTTACACCTGTTGTTTTTTTATCATCAGCTTCTTGAACATACATATCTCTTGCTTCAACAGCCAAATCGGTACGAACTTGTATGTTTGTAATTTCTTTGTTCAAGTTAATCATCCTTTCTTTCAATAGTATGTTTATATCGTTTCTCATAATAGAGAAAAACATGTATTCTAAATGTATAAGTAAAACAATTTGCATACGATCTAATGCAAAAGTGAACGACTATCAAATGTGAGTCATTGCTATCGAAAAGAAATTGATCCTTGAATAGCACCGTATTAATATTCTCGGTAGGTGGATTCTTTATGTTCCATGACTATCTTTAAGAAGCTTGAGGCGGTACCAATGGAGTAGGGGTTTAAATATATCTCGATGATAGATTACGTAAATAAACGTTTACAAAAGAGTGTTTTCAGCTTCTTTAATAGAGCCCGACAAATTCGTGACTCACTTACTTTAAATAATTCAGTTGAAATAAGGGGCTACTTTTGGTAAAATGTTTCTTGTTCTTTATAATTGGAAGTTACGTACCAAAAGAACTCTAAATACAAGATTCGATTGAAACGGGACACTCCGTTCAAATGGAAACTATTTATTATTTACTAGGAGGTGGAAAAATAATGGCAAATTTAAAATCAGCAATTAAGCGTGTAGGTGTAAACCAGAAAAAACATGCTTTAAACCAATCCGTTAAATCCGATATGCGTACACAAATAAAACAGCTTGAACAATTAATTCAAGCAAATGATATTGAAAGCGCGAAAGATGCATACAATAAAACAGTTAGAAAAATTGACAAGGCTGTACAAAAAGGCGTAATTCACCAAAACAGCGGCAATCGTCAAAAAACGCGTCTTGCGTCAAAAATCAATCAAATGGGCGCGTAACTGAACATCAAAAAAAGAGGCTGGGACAAAACTAGTCTTGAACAAAATAAAAACGGTGTTGTTTATTGAGAAAAATAAACAGCACCTTTTTTTCGCTTTTTTGGGTAGAAGTGCTACTTCTATCGTTATAGGAATGGAGACGCACCTCTGTAAGTTTACCGCCATTAATGCAAACTCTAACTCATTATGCACTCCTGGATTTCCCCCTACGAATAGACGAGTGAAATAAAAATTAGCTTTCAAAAATCAAAAATGGTATACGTATCCGAATATTAGTCGGCTGCTGAGGCATGGCATGGAAAGCGTCCACCATACGTTTCTATTACCGTAATGAACATACACTATATAATACTTTTTGTGTAAGAGCTTTATCGGACTTCTTATTAAAATACCAAAAGGAATTCCGTTTAAAACCGAATTCCTTTTGAATATCTAGCACGGTTTTGTCCCAGCCCTCTCTTATTTTATCGAGCGTTTTATTAAATTATTCGTAATAGTGAGTCGTCACGTTCGTTTCCTTATGTTTTTCTTTTGGTATTCAAACAATTTTTATGCCGGCTGGGTCAATCTAAACAATAACAGTTCAAAAGCAATGTTTTTATCCATTTTGCCTTGTTTTATAGCGGCATCAGTTATTGTTAAATTGCTTATAATTTCTTTAACGCTTGTCATAGTAAAGAACGATTCCCTTTTGTATGCAACCTTTACAACATACGGATGAACTTTTAATTGCTTCTGCATTTGAAATTGGTTATAGCCTTTCTTTTTTAACAGCTTAACTTGCATTATTATTCTAAATTGATAGGCGAGTAATCCCAAAATTGCAATTGGTTCTTCCTTCATTTTTTCCAAATCTTTGTAGATTTGAATTGCTTTATGCAAATCCTTTTCCATCACTGCTTCAGTCAATTTTATAGCCGATTGATTTATCGTATGTGAAACAAGGGTTTCTGCAATCTCTTTTGAAACGATACCGCCCTCACCTGTGTATAGTGCGAGCTTCGCGAGCTCATTTTTAATTAAGAACAAATCTGTAGACAATTCCAATGCGAGTAAGTCAATCGCATCCTTCTCTAATCGAATGCTTAATTGTTCCGCTATTTTTTTTATCCACCTATGTATATCCGTCTCCTTAATTGGCTGGCAGACAACTGTCATCGCAGCCGATTTAAGCAATTTTACGATCCGTTTCCTTTCGTCTAATTTTTCATAAGGCGCTATAAGGACTAGCGTTGTATAGTCTACTGGATTGTTAACATAACGCTCTAATTTTTTTATATCGTGCTCGACGATTATCTTTTCTTGTTTTGATTTAAGAAAAAGAGCATTTTCAGCAAAAACTACTTTCTTTTCTCCAAAAAAAGGATATGTTTCGGCATCCGTTATAATATCTTGAATAGAAGTCTCTCGTAAGTCATACTCGACGGTTTCCACTTCGCATTCAAGCGCTACAGTTTGCTGAATATGCTGTCTTATGTTTGTTGTAAAATATGCTTCTTCGCCGTATAATAAAACGACGTGAGGAACACTTTTATTTTTTATATTTTGCCATGCATCTTCAAACGACAACATAGAATCAACTCCATTACGCTTCATATGTCATTTATTATAACAGGGAATAAAGAGGAGAGGAATTTTTTCCTCTCCCATCATCTATATAAACGTTCAAAAAACAGCCCTAGGAACTGTTCTTTAAACGGTAGCCCTACACATAGTTTTTCGATTTCGTCTAAAGTTATAGCTGTTAACTCTTTCTAATTTTGGTGATTTCTAAATTTGTGTGAAAAAGCAATGTATAGCTAGATTTATTTTTAAAAGTGATTTATACTAACAGAAGGTATAGGAGGGATGGAAATGAACGAATTTGAAAAAGATCCGCAATCTCAAGGAAATGATGTTATCGACTCAATAAAAGGCTTTAGCTTCTCATTTTTATTCTTTATCTTAATATTTGCAGTCGGTGCAGTAATTAGTTATATAGGTTAATTAAAAACGATTTCATTTTTTCATTTATAATAACTTACACTTAA